>JBGTAO010000267.1:0-2869 GCA_041749835.1 Gemmata sp.
GCTCCGTTCTCTTCCCGGCAATCGCGTTGCTCAACGTATAGGAAGCTTTGTGCGCATCTCCCCGGAAAAGTGGTGAAATTCCAGACGATTGGGCTGTATTCGGAGATTGGCACGGAGTGTGCACATACTCATTCCGTTCCCGACAAACCCGGGAACAAGTGGTCCAGAACCTGCGGGAGTTCCGCAGTGAAAATAGAAGAAGTCCGGAATAGCCTGTTGCACTTAAGGCAACAGTTCACATACAGCGACTTGTGTTTGATTGTGTTTCAACCGAACCCTGAACGGAGGATTTCCGATGCTGAGCTGGGCACTCTTATTCCTGGTAGTGGCACTTGTGGCAGCTTTGTTTGGTTTCACTACGGTTGCCGGAACATCCATGGTCGCGGCCAAGATTGTGTTCTTCGTGTTCCTCGTGTTGTTTGTGGTTTCTCTCATCATGGGACGCCGAACCCCACGCGACGTTGTCTGACTGGCAAAGAATCTTGTCCTGAGACTGACGAGATTACAGTATTTCGAAGAACCCCGTGGAAAGTACCACGGGGTTTTTTCATTTTGGTAGAAGTTGGGAATCGTTGCTGATTAAGGTGGGGAACCATGAAGCGAAGTGATGCTTATGAATTGCTCAAAGATAGCGCCGTGAAGTTTCAGGCAGATAACTGCCCACAATTAGGAGCAGCACTCGCGTTTTATTCGGCGCTCTCTTTATCACCGCTGCTATTAGCTGTTGTGGCATTAGCCGGCTTCGTGTTCGGTCGGGAAGCCGCTCGCGGCAAACTGGTCGATGAGCTGGGCGACGTGGTTGGGCCGGAAGGAGTGACAGTCACACAACAGCTCCTAGCCAATACCTCGACTGGTACCGGTGGAGTCATCGCGACGGTCATTGCGATTGTTGTAGTTGTACTCGGCTCGTCCATGATCTTCTCAGAACTGCGAAACGCCTTGAATAAGATTTGGCGTCTGCCCGGGCATCACCCCAAGCGTGGGATCATCGCATTGATCCGCGGGCGGACGATCGCGTTCACCGTCGTTTGCGGTATCGCGTTACTGCTGCTTGCTTCGCTCGTAGTCAGTTCCGTGTTGTCCGCCCTGAGTGATCGCATACCGAGTGAGTTCCCCGGCATGTACCTGTTGGCTCATCTCGTCAATTTCATCGGCACCTGGCTGTTACTGACAGTGGTGTTTGCAATGATCTTTAAATGGCTACCAGAGGCTGATCTCGCGTGGTCCGATGTCATGTTGGGTGCTGTGACAACCTCGATTCTCTTCTCCATCGGCAAATACTTGATTGGGCTTTACCTAGGAACCGCGGCGATCGGTTCACCCTACGGGGCAGCCGGAGCATTCATCGTCTTTCTCGTGTGGATTAATTTCTCGATCCAGATTCTGTTATTTGGTGCCGAGCTAACATTCATCTACGCACGGCGACATGGCAAGACGATTGCACCACCAAATCCAGCAACTTGAGTTAGCCTGCGGCAGAAAGTAGATTCGTTGGGCCAAGTGTTCTCGTGAATGGGTACACGATTTCCCAACTTCATGCCTCGGCTATCCGTGCGAGATTCGGATCGTCAGATTCTTGTAACACATCTCGTCGAGCCGCTCTTCAAAATCCGTTGCAGTGATGAAGTTGGGCATGGCAGTTGCTCTTAATACTGTGCTGCAACGAACCGATCGCTCAGTTGAGTGGTCGGTCGTTGTGGTAACCGGGGCGACCCCGGCCGCTCACTCGCCTGAGCTAACACGAGCGTGTGATTGGAACAGCCTACATCTTCCGATCGAATCGCTACTTGAGTTGAGTTCGAGTTGTGAGTCGCAGGTGCTCGCGCAACTGACGCTTCGCACTCGGGCTCCAGAGGATCAATCATGACGAACAGCACTATCGTAAAAGCGACATCGCCTTCTTCGTGCTCCAAGAACCGAAAAATTGAACAACGTTTGGCGAGCGTGGCTGACGGTGGTCCGCAAGCTATTGAAGATCGGCTGAATGAACTTCCCCGAGAATGGACGGCCGGTCGGGCTACCAAAGCCCTGGCTGGTGTCATGATCGTGGTCGGGCTTGCCTTGACGGTATTGCTCGATCCCTGGTGGTTACTGCTGCCGGCATTGGGGGGAGTATTCTTGCTCCAATACCTGGTTGGTCAGCATTCCTGGTTGGGCTTGGCATTTCAGGGATTGGGACTTCGCACGGGCTTTGAAGTCGATCAGGAGAAGATGGCGTTGAAGATCCTCCGAGGCGACTTCGCGAACCTCCCGACTCTGCTCGATGTTGAAAGCCGAGAGGACATTAGCCGACTGGAAGGCGAAGGCGGGATTGCGATCGATCCCGATGAATCCAAGGTCGCGCCGTTGGAAGCGGCCAGGGTTGCCTTGGATGCGGCTCAGCATTAATGACCACTGGGTAAACCAGCAACTGCACCGAGGGAGTCAGTGGGATCAATTGCCCGTGGCTCGCTCGGTGCAGTTCCACCACAAGATCTGACCACGATTGATCACGGTTGGCATGAGACGTGCACAGCACTCTTCAGGTCCGATTCCCATACAAGGATTCTCACCATGTTCGATACTCAACCACGCAACATAGTCGAGTCACCCATTGAGCCGCAAACCGAGGGTGGCGGAACACTGACGACATTGGTAAGTGGAATCATGGATGACGCTCAGCGGCTGGTGAACCAGCAAGTGGCCATGCTGAAAGCCGAAGTGAAAGAAGACTTCCAGCGCTCAAAACGAGCAGCCGAGTTCGGCAGCCTGGGAATCGTTTTGCTCACTGTCGGTTTCTTGGGTGTGGTCAGCGCACTGGCGTACTTCCTTCATGAGCAGTACCAGTTCTCTATGTGGGCATCGTGGGGCTTAATCGGTGGGCTATTTC
>JBGTAO010000268.1:0-4325 GCA_041749835.1 Gemmata sp.
GGCCAACGCACCGGGTTCTCGCTGCTGCGCGGCCGTGGAGCGGATCCACTTCAGGTCGCCGCGCCGCCACAGGTAGGCAAACCCCACCAGGAGCACGCCAAAGAAGAACAGAATGTCTGCGAATGCGATCCAGGCCAGCGACTTCGCGACCGCCGGTTCGGGCGGTGCGATCAGTTCAGGCCCCGCTTGTTCTGGAGCAGGCAGTGGCACCGGCTGGAGCGAATACGCCACCGCGAGTCGTTGCTCGGCGGGCCGCGTTTCATCGGCGATCTGGTTCGCACTGCCAAACACTACAGCCCAGGGAAAGAAGAACGCCAGTTCGACATCGAAGATCACGAACAACAGCGCGACCACGTAGAAGCGGAGATCGAACTGCACCCACGCAGAACCGACCGCCTCTTCGCCACACTCGTAGACTTCGCCTTTCTCGGGGCTCGGCTTGTGCGGCCGGACCAGGCGGCCCAGCACCAGGTTGGCGGCCAGCAACGTCAGCCCCGCTGCCGCGAAGATCAGGATGAGCAGAACGAGTTCGGTCATGGGTGTGCACGATCGGAGATCGGGTTACGGTGGGTGATCCGGTTCACCAGTTGCGATCACGTTGGCGTCGGGCCGGGTTCCGGTGGCTTCTCACTTGGTGCGGGCGGCCGTGGCGCTTTCGTCCACACGGGGAGGCTCACCCGTTTGGATTCTTGCACCACCGTCGGGTTGAGGGTCGCTTGCCCCCAGGCGACATCGAGCGGCAGCTTGGCGTAATCGACCACGCAGCTATCGCGGCTGAACGTACTGAGGTCGAAGTTCGAGCCCATGAAGATGCAATCGACCGGGCACGGATCGACACACAGGGCGCAGAACATGCACTTCGTGTAGTCGATCTTGAAGCCCGTGACCACGAAGCCTTTCAGCGGCGGTGCGGCTTTCTCCTTATCGATATAGATGCAATCGACCGGGCACGCCCGGGCGCACTTATCGCAACCAATGCAGGTGGTCAGATCGAAACGATGAAAGCCACGGTAGCGCGGCCGAATGGGCACCGGCCGTTCGGGGTACTCGAAGTATTGGGTGAACGGCTTCCGGCGAAACGACTGCACGAATGTCCACAGCGTCACGTACATGCCGCGGGCAATGGTCGTTGTCGCCAGTGCCACGTTGCGAAACCAGGTCTTCATGGCGAGTCGGGCTAGCGCAGGATCGGGGTGTGAAGGGCCAGCGGCCTACCCGCGGATTGTAGCAGCCAAGATTGCCGCCTGCACTCCTAAACGAAGGGACACGGCCAAGGTAGCCAGTAAGCCTGGGTACACACTCAGACGAGAACAAGAACTTGCAGGCTCAACAGTCCCGACGAACGCCACCCGCTCACTTCATCTCATCTTCGCGTAATCTTCACGTTGTCTGGCTAAAACAAACACTGCGGTAACAATTGATCGTGCCAGGCCGACGGGAGCAAGCCACTTGACCCCTTCCATGACATCGCATGTCGAGGCAGATCAGCGCCACGAGCACGTTCATCCCGTTCACACCTATCCTGTGACGGCGACAGACAAGTTCACGGTCTCCCACGTCAACTTCTGGTACGGGGACAAGCAGGCACTCTTCGATATCTCGCTTCATGTGGGACCGCGCAGTGTCACCTCCTTGATTGGGCCGAGCGGTTGCGGGAAATCGACCTTGTTACGCCTTCTCAACCGCATGAACGATCTCATCGAGGGAACGCGGCTGACCGGTGAAATCGCGCTCGATGGCCAGGACATTTACGCTCCGCAGATCAATCTGGTGGACTTACGGCGGCGAGTCGGCATGGTGTTCCAGAAATCCAACCCGTTCCCCAAATCGATCTTCGAGAACGTGGTGTATGGGCCGCGTGTGGCGGGGCAGCACAATCGCACCCGGCTCGAAGCGTTGGCCGAGCGGTGTCTGAAGCAGTCGGCGCTGTGGAACGAAGTGAAAGATCGGCTCCACGCCTCGGCACTGGAACTGTCGGGCGGGCAACAACAACGGCTGTGCATTGCTCGGGCTCTGGCGACCGATCCGCAGGTGCTCTTGATGGACGAACCAGCCAGCGCGCTGGACCCGAAAAGTACGCAGGCGATCGAAGAATTGATTGGTCAGTTGCGCCAACACTACACAATCATCATTGTCACGCACAATATGCAGCAGGCCGCCCGCGTCTCGGATCACACAGCGTTCTTTTTCGAGGGTAAGCTGATTGAGAGTGGACCAACCGAACGGATCTTCAGCCGGCCCACCCAGAAACAAACCGAGGATTACATCACGGGACGGTTCGGCTGATTAGCCGAGTGTTCCGACACCTGGAGACCCATGACCACAGTTCTCACGCAGTCTACCGTTCCCGCAAAGGAAGATCCGATGCCGCAGCCACGCATCCTGATCATTGAGGACGAGCGAGGGCTGACACAATCGCTGTCCTGGTACTTCAACCGCGAAGGTTACGAGACGCACATTGCCCACGATGGCCAGGAAGGGCTTCGGAAGGCGCAAACCGTGCTTCCGGATGTCGTGCTCCTTGATATCATGCTGCCGGGGATGAACGGCCTCGATGTCTGCCGGGAACTCCGCGCCGGTGAGCGGACCCGCGACATTCCCATCATCATGATCACCGCCAAATCCGAAGAGACGGATCAGGTGGTCGGTTACTCCATGGGTGCCGACGATTATGTTCCCAAGCCGTTCAGCAACAAGGTGCTGCTGCACAAAGTGAAGGCGCTGTTGCGGCGGGTCGAAGGGCAAGGCGAACCGGGCGATGTGACCGAGCACCTGGGAGTGAAGATCGATCGCCTACGCCACCGCGTGACCTACAATGCCGAGTTGCTCGATCTGACACCCACCGAGTTCCGCCTGCTCGAATGCCTGGTTCGGCAACCCGGGCGTGCCTTTAGCCGGCACCAACTGATGGACGCCGCCATCGGAGAAGGCTCGATCGTTCTCGAACGCACCATCGATGTCCACGTCAAGACTTTGCGCCACAAGTTAAGCCTGGCTGGGAGTGTCGACGAATTGATCGAGACCGTCCGCGGTGTGGGCTATCGCTTGCGGGAAGCCAAACCCGAGGCGAGTTGACTCACACGCCACGATTCGTTGCACCCGAGCGAAGGAACGGAGGGTTTCTGCCTTCCATTCGCTTTCCAGACAGCGATTGCATCCCATCGAACAGGTGCAGGGCAAGATGAACTCCGTGCCGGAGGTTCTCGCGTGCAGTTACCGCTTCGGAAACGACTGCTTGCCGAAGCGCTCGGCACGTACTGCCTGGTCTTTGCCGGAACCAGCGCCATCGTTATCAACGCTAGCGGTGCGGTCTCGCACGTAGGCGTGGCGCTGACGTTCGGGTTGGTTGTCTTCGCCATGATCGCGTGCCTCGGTGATATCTCTGGGGCGCATCTCAATCCGGCCGTCACCATCGGCATGTTGCTCGCGCGGCGATTGCCCGCTCGATTCGTGCTACCGTACATTCTCAGTCAGTGCGGTGGAGCCGTGCTGGCGAGTCTCACCGTTCGCGTGTTGTTCCCGACAGATCCGGGGCTGGGAAGCACGAACCCCGCCGGGCCGATCTATCAGTCCTGGCTACTGGAACTGCTCCTCACCGCTGGCCTGATGTTCGTGATCCTCAGTGTCTCGACTGGGGCTCGCGAGAAGGGCATCACGGCTGGGCTGGCGATCGGCGGCGTGGTGACGATTGTGGCACTGATGGCAGGCCCGATCAGTGGTGGCTCGGTCAACCCGGCTCGCTCGCTGGGGCCGGCCCTCGCTTCCTGGCAGTTGGGATCGTTGTGGCTCTACCTCACGGCTCCGGTCGCCGGTGCGGCACTGGCGATCCCGGTTTGTCGCTGTGTGCGTGAGGCCGGTTGCTGTTCAACTCCTGATGGCGAGGTTCCCGCGTGAGTACCGTCAAACGGCTTCTGTTTGTCTGTGTCGAAAATGCCAACCGGAGCCAGATGGCCGAAGCCTTCGCTCGCATACTCGGTGGCCCCTCGGTCATCGCCTCCAGCGCCGGCTCACGACCATCAGGTGTGGTGAACCCGAAGGCGATCGCGGCCATGAGCGAGTTGGGGTACGACCTCGCGGTGCACGGTTCCAAGTCGCTCGACGACTTGCCGGATGTCCCGTTCGACTTCGTGGCCACGATGGGTTGCGGCGATGCCTGTCCGCTGGTGAGGGCCGAGCGGCGTGCGGATTGGTCGATCCCGGACCCCAAGCACCTGGACCGTGCCGAATTCCTGGAAGTTCGCGATCTCATCCGCGACAAAGTTCGAGCTGCGCTCGTCGAGTTGGGGGTGCCGATAATCACAAGCACCCGTGCAAATGAAGACGGC
>JBGTAO010000269.1:0-2695 GCA_041749835.1 Gemmata sp.
TAGAAGACATCGGCAGGGTCCACTTTCTTCACTTTCCCCACGGCAAGCAACGCCGAGGCAACGCACATGATGATGGTGAGTGCCAGCACCAAAAGTACCCGGAAGGGCGTAAGCTCCATTGGCAGCCCTGTGAGATCTGCCAGAAGTGTAAATATGATCAGCGTGGCCAACAACCCTGGGAGAAACCCGGTCATGGCCAGGATGAGCCCTTCCTGAAGGACCACCAGGCTCAGGTAGCGGTTCGGGTAGCCAATGGCCTTCAGCGTTGCGTATTCGGCCATGTGATCGGCGACATCACTGGTGAGAATCTGGTAGCAGATCACCATGCCGACGACGAAGCCCAGCACCACACCCGCGCCAAAAGCAAACCCGATGGGGGTGTTGCTCCACCAGAAGCGTTTCTCGCGGGCCACCGCCTCATCACGAGTCAAGACTTCCACATCGCCATCGGCTGCAAACAATTCTTGCAATTCACGCTGCACCTGTTGGCGATCGGTCGCCGGTTCGAGTTGCACAACAGCCAGATCGACTTCAGCAAGTGGATCGGCTCCGGGAGTGGTGTAGGGTTCTCGAATCCAGGCCGCGAATGTGCGATCGCTAACCACCAGTGTGCCATCGGTGCCGAAATCGAACCCCAACTCGAAGCCATTCCCGACCAACTCAAGCTGTCGCCCCGCGAGTTCCGTGCGAACACCCGCGGCGAGGTTGCCAAAGACGCTTTCCCCGGGGTGATTTGTTTGATCCGGGTGCGGTCGGCTCTTGCGATCGTAGAGCGCGTTACCCGGCAGGTTCAGCTCGGCCCAGTCTTCGGGCGATACTTCGGGCAGATTCAGAACACCCGAGGTCGGATCAATCCCCACCACGCGAACCCGCCGGGTTTGGGTGCGAGCCTGAGGATCAATGGCCGTGTGGCGCAAGGCCCCAAGCTGGTAATCGATGAACACCGGGTGGACCGCCACGACACCGGCCACCCCCGCAGCCTGTTCGAGCCGACGGCGATTCACCGTATCCATCAGCAATAGCGAAGTCTTGTTCGGGTTCATCAAGATCAAGTCGGCGTTGAGTCGTTCGATTAACACCGTGTTGCTATCGAGCATCGCGTTCATAATGCCCAGTTGCACCCCCATCAGCACCACGGCAAAACCGATTCCAGAAGTGAATAACGCAAATCGAACGCGGTCATGCGTCAGATTCTTCCAGGCCAGCGGTACCGGTGGGACACTGCTCATGCGGGTCTCGGAACGAAAATCAGAAGAGATCCGCGGGGTCGGCGTTGTGAACCTTGCGCACCGCGAGCAACCCGGAGGCCAGGCACATGCCCAGTGTCAACACCAGCACGCCTCCCGCGATGCCGGCGGTCATCTGTGTCGGGATACCGCCGAATTGTTCCGCCACTCGGTACAACCCAACTGACGCGACGAAGCCCGGCACATACCCGAGCACCGCCAGCAGCACGGCCTGCCACAACACGACTGTGGTGAGATAGCCGGGGCGATATCCCAGAGCTTTCACGGTAGCGAATTCGGGCATCATGTTGCGGATATCGGCTGCCATCATCTGGTAAACAAAGATGACCCCCACCACGATTGCCAAGATCACGGCCACGATCAGGAATTGCCCGACCGAAGTGAGCTCCAACCAGTATCGGCGTTCCGCAGTGTTGAGCTCTTCGCGGGTGAAGACCCGGACATCCGCGGGAAGTACCTGTTGCAACTCCTGCTGCACAATCGCCGGATCGTGGCCGGGAGCCACCTGGATCAGCCCGAAGTTCACCTTCCCCCGTGGCCGCATCATGAGCCGCGCGAACGTCTCTTCACTTGCCATGAGCATACCATTCCAGCTAAAGCCGGTGCCAAGATCGAACGAACCGACCACAGCGGCTTGCTGACCATTGAGGCGCACCCGGTCGGAATCCGATCGATCTTGCGCCAGGGCCATCAACGCTTCGGTGTCGCCAAATTCGGGCTTGGATTGGCGATCGATCAGGAGTGAATCGAGTTGCGCGAGTTGTGCTCCGCGGGCGCGGGCTTCATCCGCTGTTGGGAACACACCGTCGCTCCCAATCTGGAACGTACGCTCGACCTGACCCGGCGGCACCGCGATGACGTTGATACTCATGACGCCTCCGCCGGGGCGAGTAGCGAACCAACCGGTTTGCGTGGGTAGCCGCCAGCCACCGACACCAACGGAAAGCGGAAGGGCTTCGGCGATGCCCTCGGCGGCACGGGCCTGGGCGAGTCGGCTACGCGGGAAATCGCCCGGGCGGCTCAGATCGAGATACTCAGCCGAGGTGATCAGCAAGTCGAAGTTCAGTTTGTCGAACAGCATGGTCGCTGTTTTGCCGACGCCACCCAGCATGCCCAGTTCCATGAAAATCAGCGTGACGGCGAAGGCGACCCCACCCGCCGCGATTGTAGTACGGGCGCGCTTGTGGACGAGATTCGACCACGCTAATCGCAACGGAGTCACTTGGCCGGTTCCAGTATCACGGTGACTTGAAGCCCGACAAATCGTCCCGCGTCTGCCGCATCAGTGGGTTCCAGGTGCACGACGACCTCGACGACGCGACGATCCGCATCTTCGCGTGGGCCGACGGCAAAGACCTGATTGCGTGCGATCATCCGCGAGATGTCCTGTTCCGACTTCACGACACCCGTCAGTGGTCGCGGGAGCGCTGAGTTCCGGACCTCGGCCT
>JBGTAO010000270.1:0-8135 GCA_041749835.1 Gemmata sp.
CCGGCGGCAGATCGAACACCAGCGCTCCACCTGGCTCCTGCCGGCTGGGGGGCGGCTCACTGCGGATCATCGTGGCACCATCGGAGAGCGTGATCTTCACCCGGGCATCCTTGCTATCGACGGCACCATCGTTATCGAGCACCACCTTCACGGGGTATTCGAGCAGGGTAGCGACCTTGGGCGTGTCCACCTTCATGGAGATTTTCGGCTCGGCCCACTCGACCACGGTTTCGCGCCGGGCCACCACGGTGCCAGCTCCAACCCCGGTTTCGGAAGGCTTGACAATCTCCACGGCGACCCGCGTCTTGCCGGCCTTGGGATCTTGCTGCACGAGGCGCACCGCTGCTTCACCATTCGCATCGGTGGTCGCTTCGGCTTCTCGGCCACCCGCGCCTGACAGGCTGGTTCCCGTGCCGCTGCCACCCCGTGAAACCAACACCGCCTGCGGGCCATCGAGCACCTTGTAGCGAATGCGGTAACCGCTGGGGAGGTCTTCGGTGGCACTGCCAGAAACGGTGGTCAGGAGCGTGTGCTCGCCGCCGTAGCGAACCACGGCCGGGGCCGGGAAGTTGAAGCGGTTATCGCCCCAGAGAATCTTGACAACCGTGCGGCCACTGGACCAGTTGAACACACCGGGCGCGTAACCCGTGAGTACGGTTTCGCCGGGAACCGACGAACTGATGACGCAGAAGGTTTGCCCGGGTGCAATGATGACATCATCGCCGGGGTCTTCGTTGCCCCGGGTGACCGTGCGGGTGTGGTAGTTCGTGTAGGACACGGCGTAGCGGTTATCGACCTTGTAGCCGCGACCGGGGTAGACGCCCGATTCATCGACTTCCATGATGTTGCCGGTGCCTTCGACCATCCATTCGATGCGGCGCGACCGGCGTGGCTGGTTATCTTTGTCCAGAACCGAACCCACAAGCACGACTTGCGTTCCGAGTGGAGCGGTAATCGTGTCGCAGGGGGTGATGACGAGCTTGCAAGCCTTGGGATCGAAGTTCTTGAAGAAGCTGCTGCCACCGGGCTTGCCATGCATCTCGGCAATCGGGCCACCGGGAATCATGTGCGGAAAGTAGCCAGGGTTGTACGAACACCCGGGCGCACCCAGTGCCGCAACAAGCAGAAAGAGCATTCGAGTTGTCGAGTTCATGCGGCCACTCCGCGCGGGAAGCGATCCCAACGCGGAGCCATACGCAGAGTACGCGACAAGTGCAAGATGGATCGACTGAGGCCACCGCCAACGTGACAGGGGACCGGATTGCTCCGGTCCCCTGTCGAAATCACGCCAGTATCGGGTGCAGCATCACTCGCTACGGGTCACCATGAAGATCCGGAGGATGTAGTAGAACAGCATCGCCACCGAGCCAAACAGCGCCATGCTCGCCGCCACATGCTCGTTGGTACTGTAGCGGTGAACGATGTTCGAGGTGTCATAGATGATGAACGCCGCGAACAGCGCCACCATGACCGCACTGAACACCAGGCCCAGGCTAAAGCCAAAGAAGACCGAGCAGAGAATCACACCGAGCGCTGCCAGCGAGCCGACCCACAGAATCGGCCCGAGGAACGAGAAATCCTTGCCGGACGCGAACACGGCAACCGTGAGCCCAGCGAAGACAGCCAACGTTACAATGCCCGCCTGTAGCGGCAACTTGATGTTCCCACCATACTGCGGCAGGGTGGCAATCGTCAGAATCGGCACGAACAACAGCGTGTACAGCAGCACATACATCGTGAGGCCGGCGTACTGCATGCCAATCGATTGCCTCGACTGGGCCATGTACTGGGCGGCATAAGTGCCCCCAATGAATAACACCATCATGCCAACCCAGGCGAACTTGCTCGCCATGAACACGTCTTTGATCAGTTGCTCGGCAACGCCGGACGCAATCAATGCGGCACTCAAGGCCACAAACGCAAACACCGCGGCTGCCAGGTGAAGATACGTACGACGGATGAAGGCCACCCGCGCACTTACGGGGGCCGCAGCCGCTGGTTCACCATAGTAGCCATCGACCATGTAACTCATGGGTAGCTCCTTTCACAAAATGGGCAGACTCTGCCCGATTCTTAACAGTAGTGTACGCCACATTATGCCAACACGACAAGCGGAACAGCACCGATTCCCCACATCCCACGCAGAGAAGTGGACACCTACAATGCAATTCCGCGGAAATTCGTTTTACTTCGAACTACCACACTCCTAATATGCCATTCACTGTATTCATTCGTTACCGAGAGTTGCATCATGTTAATTACTCGTCGCATTCGGGGGTTCACCCTGATTGAGTTGCTCGTCGTGATCGCCATCATTGCGATCTTGATTGGGCTATTGTTGCCGGCCGTTCAGAAAGTGCGCGAGGCCGCTGCTCGGCTCAAGTGCCAGAACAACTTGAAGCAGATCGGGCTTGCGATGCACAACTACCACAGCCGCTTTGGTAACTTCCCCGATGGGCTGACGTCGGCAGCACCCGGCGTGAATGAAGAAGGCACTGGGCCTGGCTGGGGCTGGGCTGCACACTTGCTTCCCGATCTGGAACAAGACAACCTGGCGAAAACAATCGACTTCACCCGCGATATCACCGACCCGGTCAACGCTGCAGCACGGGTACGGCCAATCACGATTTTCCTATGCCCCTCCGACAGCCCAATACAACCGACATTCATGACCAGCACCGAAGACGGCACACCCCTCGTAGCGGTGGCCTTTGCAAACTATGTGGGCATGGGTGGCACCTTCGAGGTGACAGCGTTCCCCGATACCAACAATGGTGTTTTGTTTCGCAATAGCCGGATGCGGGTCGGCTCCATTACCGATGGCACCAGTAGCACACTCATGGTTGGCGAACGTGCGCATCTCCAATCGCCACAAACCACCTGGGTCGGCGCAATCACCGGCTCTGCGAACCCACCCACTGTTGCGGGCTACGACTTCGAAGGCCCGCCAACGCTTTGCCTCACAAACACGGGCGAGGCGGCCGATATGCGTGTTCCCGGCAACCCGTTCCAGCATGTCGAGGACACCAATAGCAATCATACGCGGGGTGTGAACTTTCTCTTCTGCGACGGCTCAGTACGGCAGATTCGCAACAGCATCAATCCCTTCGCCTGGGAAGCCCTGGGCACTCGTTCGGGTGGCGAAGTGATCAGCGACGACTATTAAGATTGCTCAGCCGAGTGCTCTCAGATTCCAGAATACCGCCCGGGGCTTGCTCCGGGCTCTTTCTTTAGTGTGCGGGGTGAATGTCATGTCCGATTCCGGCACATCACGTGGATGGGTGTGGTTCGTTGCGGTCGTGGGATTGGTGCTGTTGATCGCGGGGAGTGTCTGGCTGCTGCGGCCCCGGGGACAGCAGCGTGCGAGCCTGAACGACGACGGCGTAGTGCGAGTCGTTACTGTGGCTCCTGACGGAGAACCGATCGCTTCGGCCGGCGAGAACAGTACGATTCGGCTCTGGACCCCCACGGGCTCACTGCGTCATACACTCGATGGGCATGCCGGCGTGGTGGCAGGGCTGGCATTCTCCCCGAAGGGCAACTTGCTGGCCTCCTGCGGAGCCGATCATACAGTTCGCCTCTGGGATGCCCAGGCAGGCACACTTCAGCATACGATCGAGGTGGGTGGGAAAGGTGTTGAGTGTGTCGCGTTCAGTCCCGATGGTCTTCTGGTCGCCTCGGCAGGTGGTGATCCGGTGGTGCAACTCTGGTCCGTCTCGAACCAGAGGCTCGTTCGCAGTTTGAAGGGGCACACCCGGCGAATTCATGCGATGGTGTTTTTCCCGGATCAGAAGACATTGGCCTCCGCCGGGGAAGATGGTGTCATTCGCGTGTGGAACTGGCAGACGGGAACGGCACTGGGCGTGATCCCGACCGATCGGCACCGCGTGCGTGAGCTGGCAATCTCCGCAGATGGCAAAACCTTGGTGGCAGCGGTCTCTGGTGCGGGATTGCGCTGGTGGAACACCACAGATCGCGTGGAGCGGAGCAAATTCACAGGAGCGGGCGGAGCGCTGGCAGTCGCCTTCGATCACACCGGGCAACGGCTCGCCAGCACCCATGAAGATGGTACCGTTCGCGTGTGGTCGGCCAGCGATGGCACGGCCATCACCAGCTTGAACGGGCACCGTGGGCCGGTCTTCGGAGTCGGATTCACCCCAGACGACAAGACACTGGTCACTGCGGGCGCAGACGGAACGGTGAAGCTTTGGGATGTGCCCTGAAACAAATCACGCTGGAACCAGATAGGTCCCGGCGATGCGATCCTGTGGTGGTCGCGTTGGGAATCGTAATGCAATCATGATGTAGACCGGCAGCAAGGCCACCGCCAACAGCCAAAATCCGGCCGCCAGGTAGATCTGATGGGGGGCGTAAATCTGGAGCGCGACGGCTCCCAACAGCAAGAGCGTGATGGGGGCCCAGACCAGGGCCGCCCGCAGCGCACACTGGCGGCGATTGGCGCGTTGTCCATCGCTCTGAACCAAGGCGATTCCGGCCAGGAGCATCGAGAACCCGCCTCGTAGCACACCGGCAACGACCATCAACCCCAGTGGAATGGCCAGCAAGACGATGTACAACTCCAGCGAGTTGATCCGCCAGGGCGATGTCGAGAGCCCCCGCGGGGAATTCTCCGGTGCGCCCGCCCACTGAATGAGCTCCCGGACCTGGATTGGGTAGCGAGCTTCCCGTTCCTCGCTGTCGGGGGCGTGCTCTTCACGTTGCTCCAGAACGATCCGTTGCGGCCGCAACAGCAGTGCCCGTCGTTTCTCGGTTTCGGCTCGCATCCGGTCGCGGTAATCCGTGAGTCGCATCAGTAATCGCGGGTTGGTGATGGCGGTTGCGAGCATCGAGTGTTGCGCCAGTTGTTCATGCTTCTTGGGGTCGGCCAGCGCCGCAATGGCAGCTTCGGCTTGATCCACCCGGATCTGCGTGCGTGCGGTGTAGATGGTCCCGGTGAGTGCCGCAAGAATGAACATGATGGCGAGCACTGGCGACAGGATCATCGCTTGAATCCCCAGTTGTGCGGCCCGAACTGCGGGTGTCACCTCGGGCCGGTGCGCGTGCGTATCGGCGAGTTCCTGCTGGAATTCCCCCAGGCTGGCATAGCCACCATCGGTGAAGAGGCGGTTGAGCACGGGCACGGCATGCGAGGGCAAGGGGGCCTGAACCGGCCCGGGTGCCGAACGGGGTTGCCCTTCGAGGATTAGCGACGCGACTTGACGCAAGAGCATCATGGGCGAAGTGTTGGTGCACTCATCGCCGGAGAACGCACATTCGACTAATTGCAACCGGCCACTCGGCTCGGCCCACACACACTCCAGGCTCATCTTCTCCGGCAGGGAACCATCGGCCTCACCCGCACGAAACTCCTCGACAAGCTGTTCCAGGATCATGCGTGCATCGGCCCAGGGTAATGGCCGCGACGGATTGATCGCATCGGAGAGCGGCCCGCCCAGTGGAGCCGCGTACGCATTCCAGGCCAGCCGTTGGCCGTTCCAGCCGAGCGACCCACTGCCGAGGCGGCGCAACCGGGTCGGTCGGAAGACATCGAGCGGAACGGGTTCTTCCGGACCTTCGCATGGTACGAACCATATCAACACTGCTCGCCCCAGCGCGCGGTCTTCAGCCATCCAAACTTGCTCACCCGAGGCTTGCACAGACACCCGTCCGCGAATGGCATAGCCGGCCACCACCTCGGGCAGTGCTTGCTCAGGCGCGGGAAGGAGTGACTGAATGGGCGTCGGTTGCGCAATGGACAGCCGCAGTTTCCGGGATGGTAGCGGCTTCTGCGTCACATGGCAACCACTGGCGAGATCGTGGAGGCCGCGATACCCCCACTTCTTGCGCAGCTGCAGCAACAAGATCGTGCTAGCCACCAACATCGACAAACTGCCCAGAATGCCCCCGGCGGTCGAACCGAGCCACTCAACCAGCTTTTCGGGCATCAGGAAGATCGACAGGAGCAGCACGAGAAAGACCGTCGTGCGGATCAGCGCCGGCACCAGCCCCGGCGGCGACGTTTGCCCCAGGCGACTCACCCGCAAGCCCAGTAACCACTTACCCGGTGTCGCGCCGAACAGTCCTTCGCCAATGGTGAAGTAGGCGAGCAACGCCAGAATCGGAATCCAACGCAATTCGAACAGATCGATGTTGCCATCGTGGACGCCCGAGGCCCACATGCGAAACAATTCCAGCGGCACCGTCACGAACAAGAGAAAGATGCGATCCAGCACATACGCCCCGATGAGTGCCCGCGGCCGGGCCGGGTGTTGCCGACTCGGGAGCAGTGCCAGGAGTGCATCGCGAAAGTCTTCGGCCGTTTGCCAGCGCCGTTCACGATCGCGGTCCAACCCTTTCATCACCACGACTTCGAGAGCCCGCGAGACCTCGGGGCACTTGTTGCGGATCGGCGGCGGATCTTCGGAGATCGCCTTTGCCAGCGCGGCGGTTACGCTCTCGTGGTGGTACGGCGCTTCCCCGCAGAGCAGGTAGTACAGCGTCGCGCAGGCGGAATAGACATCGGCCCGATAATCGAGTGGCTCCCCGCGGATCTGCTCGGGCGAGGCAAACAACACGGTCCCGAGAAACGCTCCGCTCTGCGTCAGGTGATTGTTGCGCGCCACGATCAGCGATTTGGAAAGGCCAAAATCGCCCACCTTCACACGGTTATCGGAGGTGAGAAAGCAATTACTCGGCTTCATGTCGCGGTGAATCATGCCGACGCGATGCGACTCGGCGAGCCCCTCCAGCACATCGAGCATCCGGGTGATCGCTTCTTCGGGCTTCATCGGCCCGTGCTTGTCGATCGTGTCTTTAAGCGTTTCGCCCGGCATCAACTCCATGACGATGTAAGGCCGCCCTCCGTCGGTATCGGCCGCGATGACGAACACACAGCGAGGGTGGGATAACTGGCTGGCTAACAGGCCTTCCTGCCGAAAGCGTTCCACAGATGTGGCGCTGGATGCCAACCGCGACGACAGCAACTTTACGGCAACACCCCGACCCGAGCCCTGCCCTTCGGCCTCGTACACGGTGCCCATGCCACCGCTGCCAAGTAGGCGCAGCAGCCGATAACCGCCAATCGTTTTGGGTGCAGGCTCCGGTGCGATCGAAACATCGCCCTCAGAATCGGCAAGTGAGCCGGCGGGGAGGAACGAGCGTGTATGCATACCCTCGGGTGTTGCAGGTGACGCTCCGCTTCCCACGTTCAAGCCTTCGAGCCGTTGCCCGCAAAACATGCAGAACGAGGGAGCATCGCCAGCATCACTACTGGTCAGGGTGCGGTGACAGCGAGGACAGGTGACACTCATGAGGCGAACGCCAGCGCAAACTCGGATTCCACAAATTATCGGTGTCTTCATCGGAAACTCAAGACATGGAGCAGCGGGGAAAGCGGAATCGCCCGAATCGCGGCCGTCAACGACGGAAGGCCGGCCACTCACGTGGTCGGCCTTCACCAATCAGAAGCAAGACTTGTTGCAGATTTCCCCGATGGCTCAATCGTTCGCAACGATCTCGCCACCCGAGCGGGTGCTGAGCGCAACCAGCGTGGGTAACGAGGTGCCTTCGCGGAGGAACCGCACGCTGCCATCAGCCATCACGGAGTTCGCACCGCCACTATGAAAGCTGTAAAACAGGAACCCCCACTCGTTCGAGCCATTGATCTTCATCGTCACATCAGTGGGAATGCTGCCGCCGCACCAGTTGATCCGCTGGCCAATCTCGTATGGGTTATCGTTGGTGGCCCACGCCCCACCTCGAGCGCGAGCACAGTTCGGCAGGCTCTTGTTGGTTTGTGCTGTCGCAAACAGCCGACCCATGCGGTAGACATCTTCGCGACCGGCAGCTTCGGCGAAGAGGATGGTGTTCGAGGTGCCATCGGCGATCGTGGTGATGCGAGTTCGCCCTTCGGTGAAGACGCGCAACACACCCCGGAGATCGCCCACCGGTGTGTAACCCAGATCATTGGCAATGGCCGGGCTCACACCTTCCACCGCGAAATAATCGGTAGTTGAGCCGATCTTGCTCTCTTCCGGCGGTGTCTCGTACTTGTCCTGAAAGCGCGGTTGGTTCGGCGTGGAGGGGCAATTGAAGATCTTGAAAGCTGTGCGAGCCGTGGTGCCGTTCGGAATGGG
>JBGTAO010000271.1:0-8212 GCA_041749835.1 Gemmata sp.
GCCCGGCTGGGGTACTCAACGCGCAGCTCGAACATGAAGCGGTCTTGCTGGGCTTCAGGAAGTGGATACGTTCCTTCCTGCTCGATGGGGTTTTGGGTCGCCAGCACGAAAAACGGGTTAGACAATTTGTGTCTCACACGGCCCACCGAAACTTGCCGCTCTTGCATCGCTTCGAGAAGCGCGGCCTGCGTGCGTGGTGGTGTTCGGTTGATTTCATCGGCCAGAACCATGTTCGAAAACAACGGTCCAGGACGGAACAACAACTCGAAGGTGCCCGTGGACGGGTTCTTCTCGATGAAGTCGGTTCCCGTGATGTCGGCGGGCATCAGGTCAGGTGTGAACTGAATCCGACTGAATTCGAGCGACAAACAGCGTGAGAGTGTGCTGATCATCAGGGTCTTGGCAAGGCCCGGCACCCCTTCGAGCATGCAGTGCCCTTTGGCGAAGAGTGCGATGAGCAACTCTTCAATGACCTGGTCCTGGCCGACGATCACGCGGTTCAGTTGTTGTTTAATGTTATCGAAGGCAGTCTTGAGCTTTCGCATGGCATCGACATCGGTATTACCCATTTCTGTACTGCTCATCGTCGGTCCACTCACTCTTGAGGTCTGAATTGAGATCACTTGTTAGGCACAGGATACGATTTTCGACCGCGTGCACCAGAAGCCTGGCCGATGCGTGTTTCTCAGTGGTAGTTGGGTTCTATCGTGTGGACTTTTTGAGCACAATCGGTTCGGTCCACACACAAGCTGGTAATGCGTCTAGCACCCAATGCCAACGTCTCCGTACCCCAAACGGTCTGGTGGGTGACAGACAGGGGGACGAGTCAATCGGCTGGGACTAACACGTTTTTAGTGCAATTGCGCAGATTACTTGTGGCCCTGGGTTGTACGATCGTGAGGCAAGAGCCAGCGAGAACCTGACTCGTCCCGCAGAGCACGTTCTCGCGACTTCCATTCGCTGAATCACGGTGTTGGTGTTTTCCCGGCATCGTCCGGCGAGATCAAGATCCGGATATCGTAGCGATTCAATTCCACGGTACCATTCTTGGTATTCACGGTCATGTTCTGGAAGAAGTTGCCGTTGTACTGGACCGGTCGATCGAAGATCAGCCGACCTCGGGCTTTCTCCAGCACGACTACCTGGTAGGTGTACTGATTATTGAGGTTCATCATGGGTGCTGCTGCCATGATGACGGGGAGTTCGGCGAACTGTTCCAGGATGAGCATCTGATTCTCGAACAGCCCGGTTCCGTAGCTCCAGAGGCGTTTGCCGGTGCCTCGATCGAAGGCATAGAGGGGACCGTTGATTTTGTGGGTTCGCAGGGTGTTGTTGTACATTGGGACGCGACGCAAGCCATTCGAGGAAGGTACGATGGGGTCACGATCCAGGAAGAGATAGAAGCGATCCGCGTCCGCGAGCAACTGAGCCTCGATACAGGGCTTCAGGTCTGCTTCCAGGTTCTTGGCGTCGAGCATCAGGTTGGCGACGACTGCCCCCGTGTGAACATCAATCACTTCCGCTTCGCCATTGGGTCGGATAAACCCCGCCCAGTCTCCGGTCAACGACTTGATCGGCACAGCCTTAGCTTCGTACTCCTTACGCCAAACATCCTTACCTGTGGCAAAATCGTAGAGTCGAATCACGCGTGGTTTGTCGCCGGTTCCCTCGGTCAGGAGCGCTTGCCGGCCCTGAATGGTGTACGACTTGGCATTGGCTAGCACACGGCCCGAATCGGGGCTTCCTTCAACGGCCATGCCATCCACGGCCTTGAGCAGTTTGGCCGAAACTGGTTTACGGTCGGAACCGGTTTCCACCAGGACCAGATAGCGAGGATCGCCATAAAGTTGAGTCCGCTCGGCGATGCCGCGGCGGGTCCAGAGTACGCGCCGTGTGAGCGGTTCCACAACTTCAAGGCCATCCCGTGTGAGCAGAGCACAATAGTTCGGTTGTAAAACAGAGGCTTTGCCAAGGGTGATTGTGTAACCCTCGGCATAACGCACCACGACCTCTCCATCCGGTCCCGGCTCTTGAATCGGCGGGTTCGCATTGACTCCGGGGCCAACATCGCCAAGTAAGTTTCTTTGCCAGCGCTCTTTCTTCTCAGCCAGATCGAGGCAATAGACCCACGAACCGAGCTGTACGAGCAGGAGTTGGCCGTTGCCTTGAACGAACTTCGAGAACTGCATGCTCCCGGGGTTGGAAATCTGAGGCTGAACCAACCCACCAAACCGCGCCCGCTCGGCACCAGTCGCACGATCGAAGGCCCGGACCGTCCAGGTGCCGTTCTGCGAGATATTCTGATCCATCACGAAGCGCAGACGCTTGAAGACCGGGAAGAGGTCGCCCTGCGGCTCGACTTCGAATTGGGCCCCATAGTTCGGGTTCGGAGCGGGTTCACGCTGCTCAGCTTTGACACGGGTGGGCATGGGATAGCGACTTGGCTCGAGATAGGGCAGCAACCGCTTATCCGTTAACAACTGTGTCATGTAGTCGGTGCCGGTCTTCCCATCGCGGATCACGACTTTGGAGTAGTCTTTGCCGAGTTGCAAATAGAGCCCAACAGCATCTTCCAGCAGGCCGTTCTTGACCATCAGTCGTGCGAGTGCTTCGGTGGCTCTCCCGCGAACAACGGCATCCTCGGCGGTGACGCGCAGTTGCGAGAGGTGAGTTTGGGCTTCGCGAGCATCGTTCTCGTTATTCGTTTCCAGAAGCTTCTCGGAGAGAATGAACTGAGCATCCGCTCCCGTGGCGAAATACGGCCCGAAGACGGAGACGAATTCACGGAGACGGCCCAGGTCGTTCCCACCTTTCACGGCCTGCCATTCCTTGTTCACACGATCTTCGAGCGACTGGCGTGCCTGCGGATCCATTGCCTTGCGAACCATGTTTTCAATTCGGCCGCGGGCCCAGACATCGGGCCGCATACGCACATTGGGTTCGTCGGGCATTTCGAGCAAGGTCTTGCCTTCACCCAGATTGGCGAGGGCCAGATATTGATCAAACGCTTCGCCGAGTCGCCCTTGTCCTTCCCGGCCACGAGCCAGCAGGTACAGGTACAGGCGCTTGCGTCGCTGTGTTTCGTCCAGCCGATTCACGCGCTCCTGGGGATCAAGATCACCGTCGACCGGAAGCTCGCAGAGTGCGGCGTATTCCTCGAGGATCGGTTCGCCCTCGACGAAGTTGTTGCGGATTAACTCGGTGTACGCCACGTAGAGCTTTTCGCGCAGCATCGGTTGTTTCTCGGCTGGCAAATCGTTCTGTTGTGCGGCTTTGAAATCGGCAATCGCATCCTTCAACTTGCCATCGTCGAGCAGGAGTTCACCTCGGGACAACAGACCAATTGGGTTCTTGGGATCTGCGGCCAGAAGCTTGTTCATCTCGGCCTTCTTCTGCTCTAACTGTGGATAGCAGGCCACCTCAAAGGCCGACTGTGAGAAGACCTGACCATCCTGGAACACCAGGTTCCCGATGCCATACATCGCCAGTTCCGTGTTGTCGTTGCGTTTGCGTGCAGCGGTCTTGGAAGTGACCTGTCCGTTGTCGATGTTGATAGACCAAATCTCGGCGGAAGGGGTAGTGTCACGGCCCGCGTTTTCTTGCCGTACCGGGACATAGTAGACCCCCTTACCACCCACGCCATGCCCGGTCGGCATGGGAATCGTGATCGGCTCGAACGCGACCTTGGGCTTTTGGGTATTGGTGTCTTCGCCGCTCACCTGGTAGGCACGAAGTTGGTTCCGCCCGACGACCACCACACGATCGTTGACCACGCCCCCCACATAGAGATCGTTGGGGTCACGCGGCACCCACCACAAGACCTTACCGGTTCGCAGATCGAGGCATTCCAGGCGATTTGAATCATAAGCGGTCAGAATCACGCGCCCATTAGAAATGATCGGGCTACCTGCACGCCAGCGATCAGTCGGTAATTGCTGTGGCATGATGGGTCGGCCATCGGGGCCAAACTGTGGTTGTCGCGGTCGCAGTGCGGGGTCAAGTCGGCGATAGGCATGAGCCCACAACAGGCTGCGCGACATGGTATCGACCGCCACGATGGCACCGGAGTTCGTCGGGCAGATGATGACCCCTTCACTGGCGGCAAGTGTGGTGCCCTGGAACCTCCGGATGGAATCTTGAGGAAGGGTTGTATTTGGCTTGCCGAGTTTTTGGCTCCAGACCAGTGCAGGCTTACGTGTCTGGCCTGGCACCGCAACCAGATTCTTGGGGTCCAAACAGAGTAAGCGGATGACTCCGGCCTGCTCGACCAGGACGTAGAGCTTGCCATTGAGCGGCAGTGGTGCGCCCAGGAAAACGGCATCAAGACAGAGTTGGAACGCGTTGGTAGCCTTATCCGCTTCCTCTTCGGTTAGCAGGTTCGGTAACGGCGGCCCACCATCAAAAGCTGGCACCCGACCGAGATCCCATTTCATGTTGCCCGTATTGAGATCGACTGCAACCAGGCGGCCTGCACGCACGGCATCGGCCAGTTCTCCACTCTGTCGGAACTGTGGGCCTCCGTTGATGCCAAACTCGGGGTTCGAGTAGACGGGCGGCGGCGGAATGGCGACATCATCGACGAAGTAGACATTCTGGCCATCGTGGGCCAGCGAGCCGATCAACGGGTTTTCGTAGAGCACACTCGTGACACCGGTCTGCACATAGGTGCCCCACCAATCGGTCACGTTCTTCTTCATGTCGATGTCGTCGGTGTCGCCTGTGGTAAGAAGCTGATGAGTGCCGAAGTTGGTCTTGGAGATCCAACGAATATCACCAGCCCGTATCACTCGGCCATTGACAACTTGATCACGGGTAGCGACCCCGTAAACGCCGTTGTACCCACGGAAAATGAGCAAATCGGGCGTTGTTATCGGGAAGAAACCCGGCAGCGGTACGCCCTTAACTTTGCCGTCACGAGCGAACTGCCGTTCCAGCTCGGTTTTGATCCACGTATTGGCTTCATCGTCTCCCGTGTAGAACATGCTGGTTCGGAAGATCGGATCGAGGAACGGGGGGCCACCGACAATCGTCCCGGCTCGCGGAGGGTTGCCGTGAAACATGGCCCATTCGCCAACCGTCGTGGTGGCACGAATGAGTTCCAACGGGCGTTCGATTTCCGCTTGAAGCTGATCGAACGAGTAGGTTTTGCGCCCAATCGTCAGACCATCTCGCGATGTGGCTTTCGAGAGTGCGGCCAGTGTTGTTGTGTAAAGCTCGGTATGGCGCGAATCGCCACTACGCTTGAACGCGAGTACGGCCTTGAACAGCGTGCGCGGCGTGAGTAATTCTTCAGTTCCCGGGCGACTCAAAATCCGTTCGAAGGCGTAGGCCGCTTCGAGGTAATTGCCCCGTTCCAGGTAAAGCGTACCCAGCAGAATCGTTCCTTCGGAACCGGCACGGGTGTGGAAGAAGCGTTGGGATAAATCGGCCAATAGCGAGATGTCGTAATCAACTCTGATGGCGTCGTCCAGCAGCGCCGAGGCGATCTGGCCGTACGATTGCTGATAGAACTGCAAGCCTTCTTTGGGAAACGCCGCGATGATGCGGTTGGCCTCTGTTTTCACGCTAATCCGGTTGATGCGCTTTTCACCCCCGACCATGTAATACACATTGAAGAAGGAATCGCTGCGGGCTTCGAGAATGTTCTGCAGAAGGGGGCTAACAGTGTTCCAGGGAATGTCTTTGAAGTCCAGGTAATCGCGAGCGGCTTTGAGTTGGTTCTTGGCATCGCGCTGGTATTCGAACCCAAACGGAATGTTGTCGTCTTCCGGTGGTCGCTCGTCCTTGGCGTCCTTCTTGTCCTTGGGATTCCCCGGTTGGCCCGGGAAGACTGGCTGCAACACACGCCCGTTCACGGGCTGGCCCGCAACCCGGTTCCCACTCCAGGAGATTGCCCAGGCGAAGAGAAAGACCAGTGTACCGGCGAAGACCAACCGGAGTTTGGACCGGAGCATAGCATTATCCGTTGCAAGGGCCGCATGGCGAGAAGTTCCGCCCGGTTTCATCAGTAAGGATTGTGCCACTTCGGTAAACTACCCACAAGGAGAATTCGTTGCCGCAGTTACAGGCACTGGGCCTAAAACGTGGCATAACCCGACAGGGCATCGGGCTCTGGTAATAATGTACGACGCCTGAGCTTGCTGGCACTAACCGATCTGGGCCAAGAACCTGGTGTTTGGGGTTCCGCTGGACCCGCAAGTTGATCCGGCATCATTGCTCAGAAGGAACAACCCATGGCCGAGTCCCTTTCTCGTGGCGATTGGCGACCCGTCAAACGACGGACCCGCACCTTCCGGCCCAATTATTTGTCGTTCGCGGGTACATATCAGTGCAATCTGGCATGTCCCCATTGCTGCGTACCGATTGAATGGACGGATCGCCTCGACATTCCCACGGCCATCGGGTTTCTTGAACAGGCACATACCGCGGGTATCGAGACGCTGGGCTTCACCGGCGGGGAACCATTCCTGTTCCCAGAGTTTCTGGTCGCCCTCACACGGCGTGCGGCCCAACTCGGGCTGCGGTTCGACAAACTGATGACCAACGGAGTGTGGCATCGAGACGCGGAACATCTCGTCAATGTGCTTACGGAACTTCGGGACGCAGGGTTCACCGGGAAGATCGGTTTGAGTGTGGATAAGTTCCACGGAATGGAGATCGCCAAGCTCGCCGAGTTCTGCCGGATCACCCGGACTGTCTTCAACCGCGACACCGTACTGTCACTGAGCTATGCCAGCCGTGCACCCGACAAGGGGTTGGAACCGATCGAGCGATTGGCCCAGGCGCTCGATGCGGTGGTCGAATGGTCCGACTTGCTCGGGAAGTATTTGTTGGTCAGCGACGAATTGACCATGACAGCGTGCTGGAATCACCTGGCCACCGTAGAGCGTGCGGAAGGGTTGCCCGGCGATCCGTGGGACGGGACGTGGTTCGAGGAAGACTATTGCGAAGGCCCTGGCCAGGCGCTCATCGTGAACCCCCGCGGTGAGGTGAAGCCTTGCTGTGGATTTGCCTCCGACCTTGACCAATTAACGATCGGTAACATCCACACCGACACGGTGGAAGAGATCATCCGCTTTGCTCGGCAACATCCTGTAGTCGGCACGATTTTCCGCGAGGGGCTCAGCGCAATCCGCGAGGAAATCCTGGCACGCGACCCGAATGCCCTCCCGGGTGCCACCACCAATCACTGCTACTTCTGCTGGTACGTGTTGACACGCGGCCTGGCCAACGGTGTCAATGGTGGAGGCGGGAAAGTGGGTGCCTGGACGGGAGCAAAACCCAACTACACTCAGGAAATGATTCAACTCGGCCTCAAGAAGACCACCTGACTCCAACCAACTCGCAATCATCGCGCGGCCATCATGTGATGGGGTGCCGGTGGCATGACGCCAACGGGACTTGGGCTCACACGGCGTTGCGTGCCCGGGCTTTCGAGCCCGTGTCATCGGTGGGATGCCATTCCACACCATCGACGAACCGTTTCGCATTTGGGAGAGCATTCAGAAACGTCTTGCCATAGGGCTTGGTGAGCACACGCGGGTCGAACAGCACCACAATCCCCGTATCGCTCGCTGTGCGAATCAAACGGCCAAAGCCTTGCTTCAACTTAATGACGGCCTGGGGAACCTGATACTGCATGAACGGATTGCCCCCGGCGGCCTGAATGGCTTCAAGTCGAGCTTCGGTGAGCGGTCGATCGGGCACAGCGAATGGGAGTTTCGTGATGATCACATTTGAAAGTGCTTCACCGCGAACATCAACACCCTGCCAGAAGCTATCGACACCGAAGAGCACCGCCTTTGGCGAGTCCCGGAACTGCTCCAACAAGCGGGGTGCTGGGAGGCCACTTCCCTGGACCAACAAGGTGTATCCATTCCGAGCAAAGAACGAACCAAGTTGTGCCGCTGCCCGATTCAGGAAGCCATAACTGGTAAAAAGCACGAAAGCCCGGCCCTGGGTACGGGCCACGTATTCCGGAAGCCGGGCGAGCACTTCCTCTTCGAAATTCTGCGATTGTGCCGAGGGATCTGGCATTTTCTTGAAGAGGTGGAGTTCCGCCTGAGTGGAGAAGTCAAATGGACTACCCAGTTGTTTCGTCCTGGCCTCGGTAAGCCCGAGCCGCTGCTGTGCCAATTGAAAGCCACTCTCGTCGCCGGCCGCCGAGAGGGTTGCACTGGTGAGAATGACCGAGGGCACCTGTTCGTAAAGT
>JBGTAO010000272.1:0-5547 GCA_041749835.1 Gemmata sp.
TCCTGGACTGCGACCCGGGTCTCACCGGGATCCGGTAACCCACACCAGACGATGGCATTCCGCACCACCGCGGACCACGATTCGAACGAACCCCACGGCTTGAGTTGGAAATCGGGTCGCCCGGCCAGGTGATAGGCTTTAAGAATCGTCAGTACGTGAACGAGGAGTTGTTCGCGATTCTCGGTGACCCACTTCACGAGATTGGGACGCTTCACATCAATTCGCTCTTCGGGTCGCTCATGCGGTGATTCCAGACGAATGTGGCAGATGCGACGACCGGTGTCGGCACGAATGATGACGTTGTTGCCGGTTGCATAGAAGGTGACGGAAATCGGTCCCCGGAACTGGCGATTCCCACCCAGGATCCGGTCCTGCCATTCGGTTCCGGTGAGTGCCCGGTCCAGGGTGCCATCGCCAAACACTCCGGTCAGGTTGTCGAACAGGGCAATACGATCGCCGTAGAGCAAGAAGCTGGTGATCTTCTTGCGCAACTCTTCCTCACAGTCCATGGAGTTGCTGGGATAGCTGATAACCGGAAAGGGGTTACCCGTGATGATGCGTGAAATCACCTCCAGACACAGCCCCTTGCCGGCCGCCCGGATGTTCGCATCGACCAGGAAGAGCGGTGCCGGTCCGTCAAACGCGGGACGAACCACGGGTGTGAGCAGCGCCGCGAGCCAGGCCGACTTGTAAATCTCCGCAGCAAACGGAACATCGCAGACAACATCGAGTAGCGCGGCAGCGGCGGTCTTGGCGTCATCGATCGTGGGCTTCTCGGGGATCGGGAGTGGAGGTCGTGGCCAGTGCAGGAACAACCCGGTGCGGGGATCGTACCCCGGCTCGGTCAGGATGGTGCCATCGGCTCGCACCACCGGGAACGAAACGACGCCGGTCAGGGGCCGGATCCCCTTCCAGGTGCCGCGTGAGCTGACGGCGTTGACACACCAGGCCGGCGGATGGGCGGGTTTATCTTCCTCTTCATCCGGGCTGCAGGAACTGAACCCGCCGGGAGATCACATCGCGCAGCGCGGCAGGTGGGATCGACTCGATCCGCGGTGTGGTGGAAAGACGTGGACCGTCCTGGGGTGGCGTTTCGATCAAAACTCGGACGAGTTCGCCCCCGCGCTGATAAACCGTCCGATCGCCCGCGAGTTGCTCGGTAACCTCATCGTTGACCCGGTGTTCGTCCGCTCCCAACAGCACGCCGCAACGGGCCTCCTCATTACGGCCAACTGGTCGGGTTGGCGGTCGGGCCATGTCGAGGAGCAACTGGAACGCAGCGGGCGTGTTCGCAATCAGAAAATCGTCCAGACCACACTTGGTTCCGTCCGATCCCGCGGGCAGATCGATCACACGAACCTCGGCTCCCTGCTCGACCAGGACTTCCGCCAGATGCCAGCGGGCCCACGCGATCTCGGGTTTGTCGCTCAAATCCGAATCGAACACGATGGTGACGGTCCGCCCACGCCAACGGATCTGTTGCAGATCGTCGATCAGTTTCCGGGGACCGGTTCCGCGACCCGTTGCCGGATCCTTCGGGCGTTTCACTCCCCAGTTCCATACGCCGGACAAGCCGATCGTGGGGAACCCGTCCTGGGTGCCGGCCAGCGCTTTCTTCTCGCCTTCGACGATCATCAGTTCCTTCGCGGGATCGGCGAGAACGCCACCAACTCCGGGCGGAATGTAGATGCGGTTTCCGCTCTTGAGTGGCGATTCATACTTGATCGGTTTACCGTCCCGTTTGCGGGGCGTGTCGGGTTTGAGGCGAACGAACAGCCGAGGCGGTTCGTCGGGCTTCGCATCAGCCGGAAGCCACGTCATCGGCTTGCCGTCAGCATCAAGGAACGGGAAAGCGAGGCACGTTCCCATCGCGCTAGCGGTATTCGGACTCAGGTGGGCACCGAGTAATTCACGCACACGGTCGGGATTGCTCTCCGAGTACACCCCGCTCGCGGCAATGATCGCGTCGCGGAGCCCGGATTTCCGCAGATCGGCCAGATGCTGGGGGAGCAGCTGATTCCGGTTGGAATCGTCCCCACCAGTCGTTATCATGAGATCCATAGTTTCCTCCGATCGGCTTGGGGAGTCAGTTGTGCGGCCCCCAGGCCGATTGCGTTGAATGAACGGGATTGGTTATGCCCCCATCGCCTTGAGTGTGGCGATGGCTTTCTCGGTTGCGCGATTCCGGGCAGCGGGTGTACGAGGAGTGGGTATCGATGCCACGGGTGTAAGATCGGCCGCGGCGGTGAGCGCGGTTACGAACCGGGCAACGGCACCGCGGGATGTGAGCCAGCGACCGCCGACACGAACCGCTTCCAGCTTCACCGTGCACCCGTCGGTGGTCCGTGTTCCTTTGGTGACCCACCGAAACACGGTTGAGGGGTCAACGGTTCCCTCGCCACGGTGCGCGGGGAACAAACGGCCAGCGGCTGAGAGGCCCAGCCCCCCGCCGGATTGAATTTCTGCCAGTACATCGGAAACGACTTCGGCCATCGTGAACCTCCACGCAGGGTTTGCGATGGAATTCACAATGGCCGATGATTGGTGCGTACAGAAGTGGGGCGAAACGGGGTGAAACAATTCGCCCCGGTCATCCACTCTTCAGATACCCGCGAAGCGTCTCGGATGTGTACCTGATACCGAGTTCTTTAAACACGGCGTCGGGGATTTCCTTCCAAGGCATTTCGCTTGCTCGCAATTTTCGGACGAGGTTAGTTACTTCTTGCTTTCGTTCGCAGGGTGGTCGACCGACACGAGTCACAGAGTTTGCATCACCTGATGGCTCCTCATCTGTTGATCCTTGGGACCCTTTCGCAACACCTGATGTGGGTGTGGAACCGCCTGGCTCAATTGAATAGAAGTTGTTCGTTACGCGGGCGGCACGGCTGACTTGCTCCCGCATTCGGCGTAATAGCCCAGCAACGTCCGGAGTGGGTACCTGTCGCAGATGAGCGACCGCCATGTGCTCGGGAACGACACCGAGCATGACATGGCCGATCGCATCATTGATTCCTCGGACCACGCTAAGAGTTTGTCGGTGAGCGCAACCCTCTCCATCGGCAACCGCCTGGAGGTGTAATTCCACTTCAGCATAGCGCTGATCTGCGGCCCGCAGTTGCGCTGAGACGCTGTGAGCCCTTTCACGGAACTCGATGCCCGGGTCCGAGAGGGTTCGTCGAAAATCGGCTGCCTCGGTGAGCACGCTGGCGATGGACTCGAAAGCCTCACGCAAAGGCGAGGATGTACCTGCCGGCGCTACCAGAGGATAATCTCGCGTATCAACGTCATCGATCGTTTCTACGTGCTGTGCTGCACGATCGAACTGCTCGAGCCGGGCATCAATCCCGACTCGTACGGCTCGCCAGTTTGAGAGCCATGACGGTGTATCAGCGTTGGAAATCACGAACCCATCAACGCCTTCGAGAACGGGAAGTGCCGTGGGACCGTACGGTATCACTCGTTCGGAATTGGAACTCCGAATCCACGAGGGTATGGATAAGTTTGCGTCCTGAGACAAGTCGAGCACACGCTCCGCAATCATATCAAAGGCGAGCCGATCCCGAGTGGTGAAGATATAACCGGGTCGTAAGGCCACCAGATATCGATCCACCAATCTCATCATATCGACGATCGCCGACTTCAGTTCACGAAGGGTATTCCATTCTGCTGATCGAGGTTGGCTCAGAGCCGTCGGAGCAAGTTCACACCGGCAGCGAGTTCCGTCTCGTTCTTGCAGCCCGACCCAGTGGATCGATTCGTGGGATTCGATGAGTCCGAGTTCCCGAAACCGCTGCTCGATCTCTGCGAGCATGTCACCTTCTGGCCGCAAATCTGTTGGCAACTTCGGATCAGCGTGTGGGCAGACGGACGGAAGAGCGTATCGTGTGGCCTTAACGCTGTTGCGACGGATATCGAAATCCGTATTGTTGGGTAAATGAATGGTGTCGACCAAGACATTCTGTGTGCGGACGATCTGCTGGAGTTGATCCAGGTACGGTGCTCGCATTGTCCGCCACGAATTCTGGTCAATCACACGCGCGTCGGACAGGGTTGGCCGGGGACCGGTGTATTTCTCGGGTTCGCACTGCGCATCGACGGGCCATCCCCATAAGCGATGAGTTTCTACCAGTAAATTTCGCAGACTCGCTCGTTCCTCTGGCGGCATCTCCACCCAAAGGTGCCATGCACCATCTGCTAGTAATTCCTGTCCACGTTGTTTCCATTCTCCCCGGATATCTGCGAGTGCCAAGCCAAGGGTACGAACCGCTTGCCGACACTCCAGAGACGCATCGGCAAGATCTAACTGACGGGACCAATCGCGAACACCGGACATGCGAGGATTGAGTCGACACAACAAGCGATCGCTCGCAGTTTCTACAGCCTGATCCGCATCGAGAACTGGCATGAGCAGAGTTGTGGTTTGCGTTCCGTCACGTGATTCTTGGGTTGTTTCCAAGGAGTTTTGGTGTGCCAGTGCCTGTCCGAGTTCGACTGCACAGTGGAGTATTCTGGAGAAGTCCAATTGAAGAACGGGCGACTTGAGGATACTGAGTGGTGTCACGGGAAAGCCTCCAACAATGTTTGCCAACCACGGACAAGCCGTACGCAGGAGAATGAGATATCCTTCGAGATCTAGAGCCTCAGGTGAAAGCAGGAACTGATCAATCGCTGTTGCCGATGCCAGAAACGGGCTACCATCGAGCCGAGCAATACGACATCCTTTTGTCGGCCGATCCTCGATCTCTCGGAAATTGGTCCATCGGGTGATGAACAGGAATTCCAACCAGAGCGTGACCGGACCGGGATTCACGTTCAACAACTCGTTCCACGAGGGAAAGAGTCGCCCCGGGGGAAAGTACTCAACTGGCAGACTGTAACCCGCCTCTTTTGCGAGTGTATCGAAGCGTCGCACCCCTTCTGCCTGTCCCCATACCGTTCCTATCGCGTGTTCTTGTGTTCGTTGACCAGATCCCCGATTCATCGGAGTGGTCGATTCACGGAGCAATTCGGCTTGGATGGTCTTGTCGTACCACCGACTGTATGCGTTGTGATCAGTGAACGATGCAAGGGCGAGATTGATTCGGTAATCGTTTTTCGCAGCGTCGAGGAACTGCTCTCGCAGGATACGGAATGGAGCTTTCCAATCACGTGACATGCCAGGCACCTAAAACAGGCAGGTTTGTCGAAGCGTGTAGCCCGTGTTGAGTACACTCCAACCCAAGCACGAACTGCCCGGATCCCTTCGGGCAGTGATCTTGTGATCAAAAGTATAGCAGTCGATTGCAACGCGCGTGAAGAGCGGTATGCCATGCACAGTGGCTTATCCGATCTTTTCAGCGACCGTTGCGGCCAGTTGTTGGTCGCGTTCCGCATAGACTTCGGTCACACTCATCCGGGTGTGACCCAGCGCGGCACCCGCTGCCTCCAAGCCGAACAGTTTCCTCACCTTGGTCGCATGTGAGTGTCGGAGTTGGTAGGGGTGCCAGTGTTCCACACCGGCCTTCTTCGCCGCCACTGCCACGGCGTGGGTGATCGCATGAGTTGTGT
>JBGTAO010000273.1:0-20849 GCA_041749835.1 Gemmata sp.
AACGGCACCCCCTGGTAAAGACTCGGGAGAAAGCCCGAGCTATACAGAGCGGCTCCACCGCGTGGGCCACGCGGCCCGGATTGCAACACCACGAAACCCGGGAGGCTATCGCTTTCGGACCCGAGGCCGTACGTCAACCAGGCACCCATGCTGGGCCGGCCAAACTGCGGGCTGCCCGTGTTGACGAAGCACTTGGCTGGCCCGTGGTTGAACACATCCGTCTTCATGCCGCGCAGCCAACACACATCGTCGGCGATCTCGCGGTGGTACGGCAGCAACTCGCTCAGATCCATCCCGCAATTGCCGGCCTTGGCGAAGCGGCGGCTGGTGCCCAACAGTTTCGCATCGCCCTTGATGAACGCAAAGCGCTTCCCCTGCGTAAACGATTCCGGCACCTTTTGGCCATGCAGGCGGATCAGTTCCGGCTTCGGGTCAAAGAGTTCCAATTGGCTTGGCGCGCCGGCCATGAACAAGAAAATGACGGACTTGGCTTTGGGGGCGAAGTGGGGTTTCTTCGGTGCGAGCGGATCGTTCCGGGGAACCGTGGGATCACGCCGACCGTTCGCCTGGGAGTCGCGTGCCAGAAACGAACTCAGCGCCATGGCCCCGACACCGACACCACAATCGTGGAAGAAGTGCCGCCGCGTTTGATGCAACAGTGTTCCCGTGGCCAGCTCGGCAGTGTGAGGATCGCGCATGAAATACTCGCCCTGTGGAATTTGTTCGAGCGGCCAAGCCGGCGCATCACTCGCGGACAATGAACTCATCGAGGTTGAGCAGCACGCGAGCAACGGCGGCCCAGGCGGTCTTGGGATTGGTCTTGCGCTTCGCTTCGAGGTAGGCCTTCAATCGTGTGGTTTCAGCGGTGGTGGGCGGACGCGAGAAACACAGCTTGAAGGCGAAGGTAATGCGGCCCGCATCATCGGCGGGGCCTTCCTTCTCGATGCGCTTACCGAGCAACTCCGCCAACTCCACGAACACCGGATCGTTCGCCAGGTGCAACGCCTGCAACGGGGTGTTGCTCCGGTTGCGCTTGGTGCACGTGGTCTGGGCATCGGTGCCATCGAAGGTCGTCAGCAAGGGGTGTTGGCTCTGCCGCCAGATGTACGTGTACATGCCGCGGCGGAACCGCTCGGGGCCGTTACTCTCGGCCCACTTTTTGTGGTTCTGGGTGAACGCGAACAACTCTTTCGCCTGAAACGGGTAGACACTGTGACCGCCGATTTTGGGGCTCAACTGGCCACTGGCACAGAGTGCCGCATCCCGGATGATTTCGGCTTCCAGGCGAAGGCGGGTTTGCCGGGCCAGTAGGAGGTTGCGCGGGTCTTTCTCGTCAAGATCCTTGCGGGCGATGGACGATTGCTGATACGTCGCCGAAGTCACAATCAACTGATGCAGTTTCTTCAGGCTCCAACCGCTTTCCATGAACTCGACGGCCAGCCAATCGAGCAACTCCGGATGCGTGGGAAAGTTCCCCTGGAACCCGAAATCGTTCTCGGTCTCCACAAGCCCGCGACCAAAGAACTTTTGCCATTCCCGGTTCACCACTACTCGCGCGGTCAGTGGATGGTCGGGCGATACCAGCCACTTCGCCAGGTCGAGCCGGGTCAGTCGGGCCAGCGCAGCAACTCCGGTTACCGTTGCAGGCACCATGAGCGAGGTGGGCAACGCCGGTGATACCACATCGCCTTTGTTCACGAAGTCGCCACGCAAGTGCACGTGTGTCTGTCGTGGAGTCTTCCGATCGCGTAGCACCAGCGTGGTGGGCACCTTCCCTTGCACCTTCTTGATCTCGGCTTCGAGGCGCTTCGTCTCGGCATCGTTGCCGACCAACCGCGATTCCGTGGCCAATTGCTGCAGATCCGCAATCTTGCTCTCCAACTCTGGCGGGCCACCGAGCGGAAGCGTGGGCTCTTCGCAGGAATCGAAGAAGGCGTACAGGCTGTAGTACTCTTTTTGGGAAATGGGATCGTACTTGTGATCGTGGCACTGAGCACAGCCGAGGGTGAGCCCCAGCCACACGGCTGCAGTGGTATTGGTGCGATCGACCGTTCGTTCGACCCGGAACTGCTCGGGATCGGTGCCACCTTCTTCGTTGAAGCCGGTGTTCCGGTGGAAGCCCGTTGCGATCTTCTGCTCTTTCGTCGCGTTCGGTAACAGATCACCCGCGAGCTGTTCGATGGTGAAGCGATCGAACGGCATGTCGTCGTTGAGTGCCTTGATCAGCCAGTCGCGGTATGGCCAGATTTGGCGAGGGCCGTCGATGGTGTAGCCGTTGCTATCGGCATAGCGAGCCAGATCGAGCCAGTGGCGTGCATGGCGTTCACCATAGTGCGGCGAGGCCAGTAACCGCGTGACGACTTTCTCGAAAGCATCCTCGGCCGGATCGCGCTGGAACGCCTCCACTTCCTGGGGCGTGGGAAGCAAGCCGGTGAGGTCGAGCGTGACCCGGCGAAGCAGTGTGGCGCGATCGGCTTCCGGAGCGGGTTCGATCCCGGCGGCCTCCAATGATGCCCGCACGAACGAATCGATCGGGTGCAGGGTGTCGAAGTTCTGTTCCTTCAACTGCGGCACCGCGGGCCGCACTGGCTTCACGAACGACCAGTGTTGCGGGTACTCCGCACCTTGCTCGATCCACGCCTTGAGTCGTTCAATCTGTTCGGGCTTCAGCGCCGCACCCACTTCTGCGGGAGGCATGCGGAGTTCATCGTCGTGAGGCAACCGCACGCGACTGAGCAGTTCACTTTCGGCAGGCTTTCCCGGAGTGATGGCACCGCGGGCGATTGCAGAAGAGCGATCGTCGAGGCGCAGCTTCGCCTTCTGCGTAGCCGGCCCATGACACTTAAAGCAGTGGTTTGAAAGAATGGGGCGGATTTCGCGCGCGAAGTCGACTTTCTCCGCGCAACGCCCCGGAGCGGGAATCAGCAAAACCACAACAATCACAACAAAACGAATCATCGGCATAGTAGCTCCGGTGGCAGCCCGAAGCGGGAGGTTCCGCAACCTTAAGCATAGCCACGGAACAGCCGGAACCGACAACAAAAATGAACCGGGGTTGGCCGCGACCGTGACCGCTCCAACTCGTCATGGCGGTTGTTCGGATACTACTTCTTGGGCTCGGCTGGCGCGACCGGCGCTACAGCCGGGGCAACACCGAGCTTCAGCGTCTCCAAAACGGCTTTGGTCCGGACGACCTGAGCGTTCGCTGCTTCGAGCGCGACCCGAGCCGGAGCAACGGCAGCATTGGCCGCATCCAGCGCGGCTTTCGCCGGTGCAATCGCATCGGTGGCCGGTTTCACCTGTGCCATAAGCGCGGCAACCTTCTTTTGCATCTCGGTGAGTTGCGTGGTGGTTTCGGTGAAGGTTTTGGCAACGGCTGCGTACTTCTCGGTTGCGGTTTTCAGTACAGCGGCTGAATCGGTGTTGGCTTTCCGTGCGGCCACGAGTTCCGTGTTGTGAACCGCGAGGGCTTCGGCAGCTCTTTGCGATGCGGCAGCCAGATCGGCATTGGTCGGTGTCTTGGCAGCAGCCTCGGCAATCGTCTTGGCAGCGGCGGTTTCGGCAGCCACCACCACTTCCAGCGCCCCCGCCTTGTTTGATGCGGCTGTGGCGAGTGGCGTCAGCTTATCCAGTTCGGCCTTGGTTGCATCGACCATCGGCTTGCCAGCGTTGGAGGCATTGGTGAAGTTCGTCACGGCCTGGGTTGCCGCTGTCAGTTCCGCGTCGATCGTGTTGAGCTTGGCCACTGCCGCGGTGTGGCCTTCGGTCGCCTGTTTGGCGTTCATCTCAACCGCTGCCAAATTCGCCTGAGTTGGTGCGACGGCTGCGGTTGCGGTTGCCAGCGCCACTTCCGCGTCCTTGAGACGTTCGGCAACTGGCTTCGGGTTGGCATCGAGCACCGCGACCAGCTTGGTATCGGCAATGGCCCAGATCTTGACTTGCCCGGACCAATCGCCACCGATCACTTTGGCGTTCTCGTGCGTGACGGCAACGCTGAGCCCCAGATCGGGGAAGGCCTCGAAACTCTTCTGCGCGGCTCCGTTCTGATCCCAGAGCTTGGTGACTTTGTCGCGGCCTGTGCTGGCGAGCTTCCCATCGTGGGTGAAGCAGACGCTCGCCGCTCCACCGGCATGCGCTCCCCAATTCTTGATGTTACCGCCGTTCTCCATTTCCCAAAGCTTGATCGTGGTATCTTCGCTCGCAGACGCCAGCACGTTGGAATCGTCTCGCCACGATACCGCCGTGATCATCGCCGTGTGGCCGCGCAACGCAAAGTACTCACGCCCCGTGAACGCTTCCCAAACGAACAAACCACCGTTGCGATCGCCAGTTGCCAGGAGTACGCCATCGGGGCTGTACTCGACTGCGGTCACCCAGTCGGTGTGCTTCTTGATCTCGCGGAGCACCGAGCCATCGAGCGTGTTGTAAACGCGGATCAGCTTGCCCGGCCCACCCACAGCAATCTGAGTTTGACCGGCAGAGATGTCGGCGGCGAGAATGGCATCGGTCTCGCTTTTGCCAACTTCGAGCACCTTTTCCCCAGTCTCGACTGAGTAAAGCACTGCCATGCCCGAGGCACCACCTTTGCCGCCAGCCACGAGTACGAACCGGGCGTTGCGCGAAAACTTGATGCTATTGATTTGCCCATGCTCGAACGGAATGATACCGAGCAGAGCACCCGTATCGGTGTTGTAGAGGAGCACCTGCTTCTGCCCGCCCACCGCGGCCAGCGGAGCCCACGGGCTCGTGGCGAGTGCCAACACGGCGTTGGCTCGCCGTGCCGTGACCACCGGTTCGAGCTTGAGCTTGCCCAGCGCCGGCATGGGTGGAGTGCCTTCGGGGCGACCCTTCACCACCGACTTCAAGCCGATGTCGGTCTTGGGCATCGCCGGGATGTTCACCTTGCTCCCAGAGTTCTCCTTCGCACCCTGTTCGATCCAGAGCTTGAGCAACGCGATCTGCTCCGCGGGAATCTTGGCCCCGTTCGGTGGCATCTTGGGTTCTTCTTTGTGATCAGTGAGCGTGTAAAGCCGCGACTTGTCCGAATTGCCGGGCACGATCACCGGCCCCGACGACCCACCGGTTTGCAGTGCCGAGTACGACGCCAGGTTCAGGTCGCCTTTCTGCTTCTCGTTGCCGTGGCAATTCTGGCAATGCTGCTTCAACACCGGAACGACATCGTCCACATACGTGGGGTTCTTGGCATCACCCGAAGCGACACCTCCACGCAGGAACATTCCGGCAACCGCACAGGCGAAGAGGGAAAGCACACGCCGCATATTCGAGAACCTCGGAGTACATCGTTCTGATATCGGGCACGAACGACCGGCGCGAGCCGGCGGTGGGGTACGGCTTAGTGGTTGAACATGAACTCGCGCGAGTTCATGATCGCCCAGAACACATCGTCCAGTGCTTGCTTCTTGTCGGGGTTCTTGGCCATCAGTTCGAGGAGCTTCTGCAACTCCTCGGGCCGCGGGGAACGAGTCAGGCACCGAATGTAGAGATGCTCGATGATCTGCGCCGGGGTCTTCTTCTCTTGCAGCATCCGACCCACGATGTTCCCCTGCACGATCTTGGGTTCCACCGTATCGCCATTGAGCAGGTGCAAGCTCTGGCTCAAGGTCGGTTCGAGTCGCACTTCGCACGCGCAGACGGTTTCGCGTGTGGGGCGGCCGAACGTGGTGAGGAAGTAGGTGCTCACACCACCGTCGGCGATCTGCACGGCCCGAGCGCCGGTGGGCAACCCCTGGAACTTGTTCTTGGTGTCGGTCACTTGTGTGATCACATCGAGCATGGTCTCGGCGCGGATGCGGCGAATCGGTCCGCGAGCGAAGTTGCGCGAATCGCCTTGGTTGGTCGCCGTGGGCTGCGTACTCCGTTGGTAGGCCTGCGAGGTGCAGATATCGCGGACCAGCTTCTTGAAGTCGTACTTGTAGCCGGTGAAACGCTTGCCCAACTCATCGAGGAGTTCCTGGTTCGACGCCGGGTTCGAGATGCGAACATCGTCCACCTCGTCGATGATGCCGCGACCGAAGAAGTGAGCCCACACGATGTTGGAGAGGTTCTTGGCAAAGTACGGGTTCTCCGCGCTGGCCAACCAGTTCGCCAGCACCACCCGGCGATCTTTTCCTGCGACATCGGCCACGCCAGTTCCACCGAGGAACTTGGGGGGCATCGGCTTCCCGTGGACTGGGTGGTTCACCTCACCGCCGCCCGCATTGAAAACAATGAGTTCACGGGCATCGTCGCCACCCTTGCGGCCGATCTGGGTGAAGAAGCTGGCGAAGCCATAGTAATCGTCCATCGTCCAGCGATCGAACGGGTGGTTGTGGCACTGGGCGCACTGAATACGCATGCCCATGAACACCTGGGCCACGTTCTCGGTCACCTTCACGATGTCGGTTTCGAGTTGGTAGTAGTTCGTCGCCGGGTTCTTGAAAGTGCCCCCGTTGGCGGCGAGCAACTCCCGGACCCATTCATCGGTCGGCACATTGCGGGCGATCTTGTCTTGCAGCCAGCCGTAGTACAGCAACATCGCCTTGTAAGAAACCTGGATATTCGAGCGGATCTGTAGCAGTTCGGCCCACTTCAGCACCCAGAGTTCGGCGAACTCTTTGCGATCGAGCAACTCATCGACGAGCAACTCACGCTTGTTCGGCAAACTGGACACCATGAAGCGGGCAAACTCTTCCGGTGTGGGCAGCACGCCGATGACATCGAGATAGACCCGGCGCACGAACTGCTCGTCGGTACACAGTGGCGACGGTTCAATGCGGAGTTTCTGGAGCTTCGCATGCAGAAGAGTGTCGATGTAGTTGCTTTCGGCGGGCTGGGGCCAGGTGAACTGCAGGCCCTTGGGCAGCGTGATGAAGGGGACACCGATGGTGTAGGTGTGGAAGCGAGCCATCACGAAGGCTTCGCCCCGCTCGCCCGCCGTCACGGTGCCATCGCCATCGGACGCAATCTTGGCAGCCGTTTCGTTGTTGGTCAGGAACAGTGCCAGGCTCGTCACGTCGCGATCGGTTCCATCGCTGTACTTCGCCCGCACCACCACCCGTTGCTTCTCACCCTTCCCATCGAGCACCGCCGAGGGTGGGAAGACTTCCATACTCACCGGAGTCGCCACTGTGGGCGGATCGAGAGGTGCGTCGGCTTCGAGCCAACGTGTGATGGTCTGGTAGTATTCGTCGCCCACGCTGATCTTCTTACCACCCGTATGCGGAACCGCGCCAGTGGCTTTCGTCAGTAACAGGCTCTCGGCGGGAATGGCCAGGTTGATGCGGCGACCGTTGAACTCGCGGGTGAGCCGGTGGTGATCGCCGCCCGCATCGAAGCCGAACAGCGACAGACGAAAGCCATCTTTGCCGCGAGCAGCCCCGTGGCAGCCGCCAACGTTGCACCCGGCCCGCATGAACACCGGCATCACGTCCAGTTTGAACGAAATTGGCCGCGCCTCCTGGAACTTGGTGACCTTCACCGGAACCTTGACGGTTTGGCCACTGAAGGCCACCATCATCTCGGTCGCGCCGTCGGCCACGGGGTGGATCGTATGCTGATCCAGCTTCACCAGTGCCGGATTGGCGAACGTGACTTGCGCTTGAGCCGTGACATCACGCGTGATGCCATCGGGCTGGGTGAGTTGCACCACGAACGATTGCCGATCGCGGTTCGTTTCCAGGTTGATATCGGGCGGGTAGACGGCGATCGTCTGGGCGAACGATTCGCCACCACACCAACCCAGTAGGCAGACCGCAGTCAGAAGCTGAATGAAGCGAGACGTCATATCCGCATGTCCTTGTTCGGTTCTCTGTGATGGCTCGACCGACACGGCAACCTCGTCCGCGTGCCTCAGTTCTTCTTCGGCTCTTCCTTCTTCGGCTCTTCCTTCTTGGGAACCGGCTGTCCGCCGGCAGCGGCGGCCTTTTCCCGCTCCTGCTGCTCCAATCGCAGCTTCTCCAGTCGCGTCAATCGTTTCTCGGGCTGGCCCGCTGGTGGCATGGGCGGCGGCGTTGTTGCCATCGGAGCCGGAGTCGGCGTTGGTGTGGCCTTGGGTGGCAGCGGAACATCAATCCGCAGTTCCGTACCGCCGGTGTTGCCGATGATCAGTTCGCCTCCGCGATCGATCACGACCTGAGCGAAGACGCCACCGTGTTTGCCGGGTGGGCTGGTCTTGTCCGCCACGATCGAGAAGGCGATCTCCTTGGAATCCTTGGTCACTTCGAGCACCTGTGTGGTGACCTTCGCCGGCAGGCCGTAGATGGTGACTTTTGCTTTCTCTGCGAAGGGGGCGGCAATGGCGACCTTGCAGAACAGTTGCGTGGTTTGCCCCTGCTCCACCGCAGGTCGCTCCATGGTCAGGGTGACCAGCGGTGCAGCCACGTCGATCGTGAAGAGCTGGCTGGAGACCCACACCGGCCCCTTTCCGGCATCGGCCACGGCGTGGACGGCGGTCTTCCACTTTCGCACGGCGGCGGTGGGTGCGGCGTTCATGGGAAGCACGCATTCCGTCTGCCCTTCGGGAATCACTGCGGAACCTTGAATGCCGAGCCCGGGTGGCGTCCAGAGGGGGAAGACGGTGATGGCACCCTTGAAGCCTTCCGCACGTTTGGCCACGACACGAAGGTTCAGAGCACCATTCTGCACCAGTGGCACTTTGGGCTCGATGACTTCGATCGAGTACGGCGACGCTTCTCCCACGGCAATCGCGGTACGATCGGGATAGTGCCGCATGAACGGCGTGTTATTGATGCCGATGCTGAAGACGACATCGATCATCGTGGCACAGGGGATCACCACTTTGGGATCGGCGTGCTTCGCGATGATGGTGGTGAGGAAACCGCTTGTCGGCGCGTCGGGCTTGGCCTCGAACACCGCCGGGATCACGTTGAGCCCCGGGTCCATCTGGTCCGCCGCCATCGTGACGCCCGGTGGTAACTTCTCCAATCCCACCACCAGCGGGCCACCACAGTCGGCACGATTGGCAACCAGGAGCGAGGCGTAACGACCACCCTTGGGAACGGTGATCGTTTGCCGGTCCTGGTTCGCAGGGCTGTTGCCGTCCACACGTGGAATCGTGGTTTCGATCCGCGGCTGAATCGCTGTCACTTCGAGCCGGTAAAAGTAGTCCAGACCGCCCTTATTCAGGTGATCGTGGATCCACACCACGTATTCCTTGTCCTCGGGTGCCGTGAAGCGAATGTAGCTGTCCGGGTTACCGCTGTCGTCGTTGCCTGCCAGGTAAGCCCCACCCGAGACCGCGATGTGCAGAACGGGATCGAGCGGTGAGCCGAGTTGCCGGGCATGGCAACGGAGGTCGAAGACTTGGCCCTTCTTGGCGGCGAACTTGAAGAAGTCTTGCTGACCCGGTTGGGCAATCACCCCATTGCACGCACCAGGTGCTGTGATGGGGGTCGCCGTGGTAGCCGCGTTGTTGTTCGGCGTTTCCAGAATGCTCGGTAAATCGCTGAGGCGAAACTTCAGGCCCGTCGGGCAGACACCCTCAGCGGTCTGGCAGTGCAGCCGCCAGTAACCGTTGCCATCATCGGTGGGCAGTTTCACCTTCTGCTTGATGGGGCCGGACGGATCGCCCAGGAACGTGACTTCCAGTTCCTCGCCCGGCTTGCCACCCGCCGGGACAACGGCGGTCGGTCGGGGGAAGTTGCCAATGTGCAAGCGATACTGGCAGGCACCGTTGCCACCGTAGGCGCTATCGCGGACCTGCACGATGTACTTGCCATCGGCAGGAATGACGATCGAGCAACCACAATCCTGCTGCGCGAGCGGCGAATCATCGCCCGTCGCCAATTCAAAGCGTATGGCATCCAGAATGGCCACATGAGGATCGAAGAACGTGTTGCCGACCCGCATTCCTTCGACATCCACCGACAGACGCTGCCCTTTCTTGCACTCGACCACGAAGTGATCGACATCCTCGTTGTCAATCACGCCGTGAACCGTTGTGTTCAGCGCAATCGGCTGTGGCTTGTCGAACTCGGTATTCGGTTCCACTTCAGCAACGACCGGGAGTGCCCCCACCAGGAACGTGCGAAGTTCGCTGATCCCCGTTGCCGTGCGCATCCGAAAGGCATGCTCGCCCAGGCGGCAATCGGCGGCAATGGCCATCGTGACGCGCACCGTGGTATCGTTCACGGGTTCCAGCTTCTGAACCGTGATCCCCGGGTAATACACGAGTACTTCCTGTGCATCGCCCAGTCGAGCACCCGAGAAGGTAAGCACCGCTTCCGTGCCGCGCTGCGCTCCCCGGGGCTGAATGCCACCCAGGGATGGCGACGCGGCCTGGAGTTGACCCACCAGTGGCACGATGAGACACAAAGCGGAAACGAGTAACCGCACTGGTAACCTCGTCATGGTGTCGATCCCCTCAAGATGATCGGAGCTTGCGCGGTGTGCGGCCTGTTTACGCCAGGAGTTCTTTGCGGGTGTGCCCCTCGCGGACAATGTCGATGGGTCGATCGCCCGGCGACATCAGCTTCTTGGTGGCATCGATGCCCAAGCACTGGTAAATGGTGTTCGCGAGATCTTCGACGGTCAGTGCATCTTCTTCGGGTTCGCTGGCAGTCGCATCGGACTTGCCGTAGATCGAGCCCTTCTTGATGCCGCCGCCGGCCATGACAACCGAGAAGACCTTGGGCCAGTGATCGCGGCCCGCCGTACCGTTGATCTTGGGTGTGCGGCCGAACTCGCTGGAAACCATGATCAGCGTGCTGTCGAGCATGCCCCGGCTCTCCAGATCGGTGATCAAGGCGGCGAACGCCTGATCGAAAGCCGGTAGTTGGCTGCGGGTGCCCGCTGCGATACCGTTGTGCAGATCCCAGCCGCCGTAGGTCAGCGTGACGAACCGTACGCCCCCTTCGACCAGTCGGCGTGCCATCAGCATCCGCTGCCCCGCCGGGTTGCGGCCATACTGATCGCGGAGCTTGGCATCCTCGGCGTTGATGTCGAACGCCGCACGCGCTTTCTCGCTGGAGATCAGACCGTAAGCCCGCTGGTAGAACGAATCCATCGCTTCCAGGTTGTCCGACTTCTCCTTGCCCGCGAAGTGCTCGTTGACCGCATCAAGCATGTTCCGCCGTGTGGCGAAGCGATCGGGAGTGACGCCGCCCGGAAGGGTCAGGTCTTGTACACGGAAGCCCGGGTTCGCCGGGTCACTGCCCAGGCTGAACGGGGCATAGCTGCTGGATAGGTAGCCACTGCCGGCGAAGTTGGTCGGCATGCTCGGCACCGCCACATACGGCGGGAGATTGTTCCGAACACCCAGTTCATGACTGACGACACTTCCCATGCTGGGGAAGACGAGGGCAGGGCTGGGCCGGTAGCCCGTGAACATGTTGTGCGTGCCGCGTTCGTGGGCCGCCTCGCCGTGCGTCATGGAGCGGCAAACCGTGATCTTGTCGGCCAACCCAGCGGTTTGTTTGAGCCCTTCGTTGAACACCACACCTTCGAGTTTCGTCTGCACCGTGGCCATCTCACCGCGATACTCCACCGGGGCGAACGGCTTGGGATCCCAGCTTTCCTGGTGCGCCATGCCACCGGGCAGGAAGATGTGAATGCACGCCTCGGCCTTGGGCTTCTTGGCCGCCGGCCCCTGGGCCGCCTGCAAGCGCAGATAGCCGTCGAGCGTGAGCCCCAGTGCCCCGACCGCGCCCACATGCAGGAAGTTCCGGCGATTCAGCGGCGAGCCCATGCAACGGTTGAACAGATTCACAGGCAGACTCCTTAGCGGGGTCGAAAACCGGTGTGAGTTTGAAAATCGAGTTCTGGTAATGCGAGCAACAAGCTCTTGGCAAGCCCCGGTAATACGGGGTGTTCAGGCGGGCAGCGCGAGCGGTTCTTTGAATCGTGTGGCAGCACAATTCACTCGTGTACAAGATATGCCCACCCAAATGCTGCGTCAATTCTTTTCGCTCCGCTTCCGCAAGAAAGTCTGGTTCGCGTGCGGACTGCGTTGCCCGGTTCCGAAGCAACCCGCACTCGGGCGGGCGGGAATCCTTGCACCGATGCCGCTTCCGGATTACCCTCAAGCCATCGCCCACCGTGCCCGCCTCCCCCGCCGGATTCCGCCCTTTGCGGCTCTTCAGCTTCAGCCTGATGCTTCTAATTGGTGCCAGTGGCCGCGCGGCCACGCCAATCGATTACGCCAAAGAGATCCGTCCACTCTTTCAGGAACGCTGCTATTCCTGCCACGGCGCGCTCGCCCAGAAGGCCAAGTTGCGGGTCGATAGTGGAGCGTTCTTGATGAAGGGCGGTGTGCTTGTTCCGGGCAAGCCGGACGAAAGCGAGATTCTGGCCCGCGTGTCGGCAGAGGACGAAGACACACGCATGCCACCCGAGGGGCACCCGTTGAAGCCGGAGCAGATCGCCAAGCTGAAACGCTGGATCGAAGAGGGTGCGAAGGTTCCGGCCGACGATGCTCCGGAGCCCGATCCGCGCGACCACTGGTCGTTCCGCCCCGTTCAGCGACCGCCAGTACCCACGGTGGCCAATCCGGCTATTGCGATCCGGAATCCCATCGATGCGTTTGTCGCGGCGAAGTGGCAAGAGAAAGACTTGAAGCCTGTGGGGCCAGCCGAGCGCCGGGTGCTCTTGCGCCGGGTCTATCTCGATCTCGTCGGCCTGCCGCCGACAACGGCTCAGATGGAAGCCTTTCTCCAGGACAACCGGCCCGACGCTTACGAGCAGGTTGTCGAACAACTCCTGGCGTCGCCCCAATACGGGGAGCGTTGGGGGCGGCACTTTCTGGATATCTGGCGCTACTCCGACTGGTGGGGACTGGGTGCCGAACTCCGCAACAGCCAGAAGCACCTCTGGCACTGGCGTGACTGGGCCGTGGAAAGCTTCAACGCCAACCTTGGCTACGACGAAATGATGCGCCAGATGATCGCGGCCGACGAACTCTACCCGACGGAACCGGAAAAACTGCGGGCCACCGGTTACCTCGCCCGGCCGTACTTTCTGTTCAATCGCACGACCTGGCTCGACGAAGTCGTGGAGCACACCACCAAGGGTTTCCTGGGGATGACGTTCAACTGCTCGAAGTGCCACGATCACAAGTACGATCCAGTTTCGCAGGTGAACTACTACCAGTTCCGAGCTATCTTCGAGCCGTATCAGGTGCGCACCGATCTGATCCCCGGTGAAGCGGATATCAAGAAAGCAGGCCTTCCCCGCGCCTTCGATTGCAACCTCGACGCCAAGACACCGTTTCACATTCGCGGCGACGAACGCAACGCTGATACCAACCGCGTGATCACGCCCGGGTTGCCAGCGTTCCTCGCACCGCGTGGTCTATCAATTGAACCAGTCAAGCTCCCGTCGGCCGCCTTCGAGCCCTTGCGCCGCCCAGAGATCGCTGCCACGTTACTGCGGCAAACGGAACTCAAGTGGGCACGTGCATTGCTGGAACACGCCAGCCGCGAGGAGCGAGCCCGTGGTCGCAGCAAGATCATCGAGTGGGCTCTTGTTGGGCCGTCGGGGAATGCGCTCGCGGCAGCCCGCTTCGAGTTGAAGCAGATCGAAGCGGCGATCGCTGACCCGGGCAAAGCGGCCGTTTCCTTGCGTGGTGCCATCAAGTCCGCTGAGTCGAATGTCGAAACCGCGGAGTCACGCTCGCGGCAATTCCCAGCGACGAGCACGGGCCGCCGCACCGCTCTTGCCCGCTGGCTCAGCGATCGTGAGAACCCGCTGACGGCCCGAGTCGCCGTGAACCACCTCTGGTTGCGGCACTTTGGCAACCCGCTTGTGAGCACCGTCTTCGAGTTTGGGCGGAAGGGTACGCTGCCCACGCATCCGGAGTTGTTGAACTGGCTGGCGGCCGAGTTCATGGATCACCAGTGGAGCTTCAAGCATCTGCACCGCTTGATGGTCACCAGTAGCGTTTACCGCCTATCTTCGTCGAACCTGAACGCCGTGGAGAGCACACAGCGCGACCCGGAGAACCGGTACCTGTGGCGCATGAACCCGCAACGACTGCAAGCCCAGGCGATTCGTGACAGCCTGCTGCACCTGGCGGGCGAACTCGATCTCACTCGCGGTGGGCCACCCATCGCCATGGCCCAACAGGAAAACAGCCGTCGCCGGGCCATGTACTTCTTCCACTCGCATAACGAGCACAACAAACTGCTCGATGTCTTCGACAATGCTAATGTCCTCGATTGTTACCGCCGCACCGAAAGCATTGTCCCGCAGCAGGCACTGGCACTCTGGAATAGCAAGCTCGCACTGGAGATGGCCGGGAAGATCAACGATCAATTGCACACCCGGCACAAGGACGCCGACGACGCGCGATTCGTGACCGCAGCGTTCGAGTTGGTGCTTGGCACCCCGCCCACCAGTAACGAGCTTGCCACGTGCGAAGAAGCGCTGATCGACCTGCGGGCGGCGCTCCCGAAATTGAACGAGCCCCAGAAAACCCAGCGGGCGCGACTGCAGGTGATCCTGGCGCTGATCAATCACAACGACTTCATTACAGTGCGCTAACGCCCTGAAGGAATGCACTCATGCTCCGCCGCGATTTCCTCGGCTTCTCGGGCGTTGCTCTTGCGGCCATGCTCCACAAAGATGGCTACACCGTCGGAGCGGCTGAAGGGCGTGCCCCCAACGGCAAGCCACACTTCACACCCCAGGCCAAGTCGGTCATCTGGTTGTTCATGAACGGCGGCGTCTCACACATGGAGACGTTCGACCCCAAGCCGATGCTCACGAAATACGCGGGGAAGTCGATCAATGAGACGCCGTTCCAGGATGTACAGAACCCCGAGAAGCTCAAGCTCGCCCGCGTGACGGTGGTCAACGATGCCAACGGCCAGCAGCGGAACAAGCTCTACCCGCTCCAGGTGGGCTTCAAGAAGTACGGCCAATCGGGCATCGAGGTCAGCGACTGGCTTCCGCACACCGGTGCCTGCATCGACGATCTCGCTGTCATTCGCTCGACCTGGACCACCGATGACAACCACGGTGCCCAAACGCAATTCCACACCGGCCGGCACATGCTCGATGGCGAATACCCCACCCTCGGGGCCTGGGTGCATTACGGCCTCGGTTCGCTCAACGAAAACCTGCCGCAGTTCATCAGCATGGGCAACCGCGAATACTGGAACCTCAAAGATGGCCACTACCTTGGTCCCGCCCACGACGCGGTTCCCGTGCGGGTCGATCCCGCAAACCCGCTCGATTTCGGCAAACCTGAATTACCCGTGAGCGCATCGGAGCAGAAACTGGGCTTCGAACTTTCGGGGAAGTTGAACAAGCTGCGGGCCACGGAGTACCCCAACGATCCCGCGCTCGATGCGCGAATCAAGAGCTACGAACTGGCGTTTCGTATGCAGAAGTCGTTGCCCGAAGTGCTCGACTTCACCAAGGAAACCGAGGAAACCAAGAAGCTCTACGGCATGGATCGCAACGAGACCAAATCGTTCGGCATGCAACTGCTCGCGGCTCGGCGTCTCGTGGAACGGGGTGTGCGCTTCATCCAGATTCAGCACGGCGCGGGCGGGGCTGGCGTGTGGGATGCCCACGGTGGGCTCAAGGCCAATCACGCGGCGAACTGCCTGGCCGTGGACAAGCCGATCGGCGGTTTGCTCACCGATCTCAAACGCAGCGGCTTGTTGAAGGATACGATTGTGGTGTTCGCCACGGAGTTCGGCCGCACGCCCGGCACGCAAGGTTCGGATGGCCGCGATCACCACATTTACGGCTTCTCAGTCTGGATGGCTGGCGGTGGCATCAAGGGCGGTCTGGTTCACGGCGCAACCGACGAGATCGGCTTCCACGCCGTCGAGGATCGCCACTATGTCACCGATGTGCATGCCACGATCTTGAACCAACTGGGGCTCGATTCGCGTAAGCTGGAAATCCCGGGCCGCAAGCGCCTGGATATCGATCACGGCACCGCCATCAAAGCCATCCTGGGTTGAGCCGCGGTTCTACTGTGGATTCCGATGTGAATGGCCTTCCAACGCTCCCAATTGTTCGGGGTCATCGTGCGCACATTCTTCATCACCGCGTTGTGGTTCTTGGGGTTCACTGGGGCCACCGTTTCGGCCGCCGAGCAACCACCCAATGTCGTGCTGATTCTCATCGACGATCTGGGCTGGAGCGATCTGAGCTGTTACGGAAGCACCTTCTACAAGACGCCGAACATCGATCGCCTGGCCAAGGATGGCTTACGCTTCACCGACTTCTACGCCGCCTGCCCAGTTTGCTCGCCAACGCGGGCCAGCATTCTCACGGGGAAGTACCCGCAGCGAGTGAACATCACCGACTGGATACCCGGCCGACCCGATCGCCCGGACCAACGGCTTAACCGCCCGGCGATCCGCAACGAACTCCCGCTGGAAGAAGTCACACTCGCGGAGGCGCTCCAGAAGCGAGGATACGCCACCGCGCACATCGGTAAGTGGCACCTGGGCGGCAAGGGATTCGAGCCCGAAAAGCAGGGCTTCGACGTGAACATTGCCGGCGACGAGACCGGCACACCACGGAGCTACTTCGCCCCCTTTGAGAACAAGGGGGGCAAGATGCCGGGGCTGGAGCAAGCGGAAGCGGGCGAGTACCTGACCGATCGGCTCGCGCTCGAAGCCGAGAAGTTCATCGAGGCGAACAAGGCGAAACCGTTCTTTCTGTACCTGCCGCACTATGCCGTGCACACCCCACTGCGTGCGAAACCGGCCATCATCGATCAGTACACCGTGAAGCCCACGCATGGCAAACCGAGCAACCCAACCTACGCGGCCATGGTCCAGAGCATGGACGAAGCGGTGGGCCGTGTGCTCAAGAAGCTCGATGATCTCAAACTCAGCGCGAATACGCTTGTCATCTTCACCAGTGACAACGGCGGACTCGCCACACTCGAAGGCATGCCGTTCGCCCCGACGACCAACGCACCGCTGCGCGAGGGGAAAGGCTATCTGTACGAAGGTGGCGTGCGGGTGCCGTGCATCATGAAATGGCCCGGCAAGATTGCGGCTGGCACGACCACGGATCAGGTCGCGTGCAGCATCGATTTGTTCCCCACCATCTGGGACGCGGTCAGCCGTGGGCGAGCAGCCGAGCCCAAGCTCGATGGTGTTTCGCTCGTGCCGCTCTTTCGGGGCGAACGGCTCGCACCGCGGTCGATCTTCTGGCACTACCCCCACTACGCCAACCAGGGTTCGAGGCCCGGCGGAGCGGTGCGGCACGGCGACTACAAGCTCATCGAGTATTACGAGGACGGACGCCGCGAACTCTTCAACATCAAGAAGGACAGATCCGAAAGCCGCAACCTCGCCCGAGAACAGCCCGAGATCGTCACGAAGTTGGCGGCGGAACTCGACACGTGGCGCAAGGATGTCGGTGCGAAAATGCCCACGCCGAACGCCAACTACCAACCCAACCCGCAGGCGAAGAACGGCACGATCACCTTGCCGGCCCGCACGGCACTGGTGACCGGCACCATGCTCCGTTACGAGCCACTCCCGCACAAGAACACACTCGGCTTCTGGGTGAACACGGGCGATACGGCATCGTTCGACTTCACGGTGGCCCAACCGGGCACTTTCACTGTCGAGGTGCTGCAAGGCTGCGGCAAAGGAAGCGGCGGGGCAGATGTGCAACTGATTCTGGATGAGCCAGCGGGCGGTGCCGAGGTGACGTTCACGGTCAAGGATACGGGTGGATTCCAGAACTTCGAACGACGCGAGATCGGGACACTGAAGATCGAGAAGGCCGGGCGGCACACGCTCCGGGTGATCCCGAAGACCAAGCCCGGAGCCGCTGTGATGGACCTGCGGCAGATCGTCCTGAAGCCCGCGAAGTAAGCGAGCGCGATCACGGTAGGCCAAGCGGATTGCCACACCAATTTGAACCCGCAGGCGGTGCGCTCAATCAATCGCGCTCAGTCCGGCAGGCTCACCACTTCGCCACCGGCGCGGGTTGCCAGTGCGGGCATGATCAAAGCCGCTTCATAGCGCAGGAACTGCACCGAGCCATCCACACGAGCGAAGTGCGCCCCGCCCGGGTGCGGGCTCCAGAAGTGGAACGCCGAGCAATCGTTCTCGAAGCTTCCGGCGGTAAACGAATACGGCTCACGAGGACAGCCGCGGTAGAGGCTTCCGAAGTAGTTCCGTTCGGTCACCCCGAGGTGCGAATCGAGTTGACCGGAGTTGAGTTGCCCGGTCCCGACATACCACCACCCGTACACGATGTCGGCGCTCGGCGGGCGTTCACCCACCAGCAAGGTATTCGAGGCCCCATCCAGGGCATCGGTGATGCGCGTGCGCGACGCCGTGAACAGCATCCCGTCTTTCGCCGTGGCCATCGTGCCCGCGACCCCGAGGTAGGACGACAACGCTGTGCGAATCGTGTCCCCGGACAAGGTTTGGACATCCCACGCCGTTTGAAGCCGGGGGTCGAGCGGACAGGCGAACACCTTTACCAACTGCCACCGGGCGGAATGGTTGAGGCCGAAGGCGTCGCGGTCCTGCCGGAACGAGTTGGTTGTCACCTCCCAGAGCGGTTGCTGTTCGAGATACGGCAGCAGGCTGGGCCGCCAGCTCAAATACGGCATCGGTTCGTTGGGGCGATTGGGCCGGCACCCCGCCGGGAACGCGCCGTCCGTGTCGTGGTACAGGTGGAGCGCCAGGCCGATCTGCTTGAGGTTATTCGAGCAGGTGACCCGGGTCGCGGTGACCCGAACACGCTGCACCGCCGCAAGGTACAAGCCCAACAGCACACTAATCACGGCGATGGCGACGAGCAGTTCGAAAAGCGATTCCGCGGGCCGTTGGAAGCGACGCATGACGACCTCCCCGTGGTCAACCCGCAACGTGACGACGCTGGATCAGGATCACGGCGATGGCCGCCAACGAAAGCCCCACGCAAGCCGCTACGAGCCAGTAGTTCGTGGATCGCGAGCCATCCTCGACCGGCGTGGCCGCTTTCGACGCCTGGAGGAGGTTCGCGGGTGGGGTCGGTGGTGTGATAATTTGGGTCGCCGGATCCCAGAAACCGTTCTTCTTGGGGTCGTCCCCGCTCGAGATATACGCCCCGCGCCTGAGCTTGATTCCCTCCAGCGTGAAGGATTCCGGCGGGATTGCTCCGTTCAACTGGACTTCGGTCACATCGATGACCTCGCGTTCATACAACTCACTGCCGGATCGACCTTCATAGATGACTCGCCGCGGAAACCAGATTCCTGAAGGGTGCACCTGTCTCAGTTCCGAGGATACGGACTGGACGCCTTCTGTCTTCGACACTGCCGGTGAACGCGCCTCGATCCGGACGACGTTGTACCCCTGCGACGGGCAGATCCACACACCCATCCGGGCTCCGTTCTTGTTGGTCCAGCGGATCGCCCAACAATCGAGCCCCTCCAGGCGTTCGGACTTCATGACCGGCTCATCCCGATCGGGACGACCAACCGCAGTGTCCAAGCGATAGTTTCTCAGTGTCTCATAACTGGTCGGAATATAACCGATGATTCGTGGATCGATGACGTTGGAGAGTTCACCCGAGATGTCTGGACCCAGCCGGAATACGGACGAGGCGATCTGCGGTTTGTCGTTGGCACGGATGCCCCAGCCATCCTTATCGCAGTTCAAGCAATCCACGGTGCGGAAGCCAGCAAAGGTTCCGCCGTCCCGGATCACATCCGCCCGAATCTTGGTCCCGCTGACCCAGATCGTCGCAGTCATCCGGGTCGTTTGCTTGACCACCCCGCCCTCGTACTTGTTCCGTTCGATTCGCAGGTGGACCTCCGCGCTCTGGATCTTCTCCCTCGCCTGTATCGCCCGTTCTTCAATCTCCTTCAGGTCAGGCTTCGGCGGTTGCGGCGGTTGTGCCGCCAATCCGAAGACAGCCGAACTGAAGAGAGCCAAACCGAGGACGATACGTGTCATGAGCCTACCCCGGCGAAATGGAAGAGTGCACCCCCCGAACCACCGACCACGACTGACCAGCAGAGTAAAAGGCGCACTGGCCTGGCGCTGACGACGAGCGAAGACACTGACTCAAAGTATTGTCGGCTGCTGCACGCTTGGTCAAGTCAGAAATGGAAAAACCTAAAGGCGAACAATACGATCACGGCGCGACACAAACGATCGCGTGACCGGCGGCCACCAGACAGCGCAGCTGGGCGTGATCATTTGCCGAGCCACTTGAGAACGGTGGGGCCAGGCACGGCCATCTTGAGCACCATTTGCACGGTCGGGCCTTGCACCAGCGGCGGAGCGGGGGGCAGCGGGTCTTCCGGGTCTCGCTTCTCGCGCGGAGGTGGTGCGATGTTGGGCGGTTGGCGCAGCTTCGATTTGCGCCGGCCCGGGTTGATCGCACCGAGGCCATCGTCGATGGTCATGGTCAAGGCGGCCATCCCCACCACGGCACCCGACTTGTTCAGCACCGGGCTCCCGCTGGAGCCACCCGCGTATTCGGCGGTCAGCCCCATCCAGCGCTCGCGGCGGTCCTCGTCGTTCTTGTTGGTGCTGTACCGGGTGACATGCCCCTGAGTGAAGACGAAGAAGTTATCGCCCGGGTGGCCCAGCACGGCGACCGGCGAACCGACGGTCGCATAGTCCGGCGCGACCGCCAACGGCTTCAAACCATTCGCCGCAATTCGGATCACCGCCACATCGGCCAACTTGTCGCCACCGAGGAAGTCGATGACGGGATAGACGTTGCCGTTGTGATCGATGGCACCGAAGACTTCGCTGGGTTCCAGATCCTCGAACACGTGCCAGTTCGTCACGAGCACACCATCGGCGGCCGCAACCCAGGCCGTGGCGTACAGCCCATCCTGCCACTCACCCTCGGCATCCTTGTACACGCTGCCGATCACGAATACCGACGGCAGCGCCAGC
>JBGTAO010000274.1:0-6384 GCA_041749835.1 Gemmata sp.
CTGGTCGAACTTGCTCGCCGCTTCAGCACTGATCACCGCATCCTGATTCTCGAAGACGCCGCATACCGGGAGTTGCGATACTCCGGGCCAGACTTGCCGAGCGTGAAGCGGTTCGATCCCACCAACGAGTATGTGGTTTACACCAGCACGTTTTCCAAATCGTGTGCTCCGGGTCTCAAGACCGGCTACGCCATTCTGCCGCGTGATGTGAGTGAGCCACTCCTGCACTTGAAGGGGAGCCACGATTTCGGCTCCACGAATCTGGCACAACATACAATCGCGAAACTGATTAGCTCGGGTGCGTATGCCCGGCATGTCGTCAACCTACGAGAAGTCTATCGCCACAAACGCGACCTCATGGTATCGGCCTTCGAACAGGAGTTTCACGACGTACCGATCGCGTCGTGGACCGTACCAGCCGGTGGCCTGTATGTGTGGCTCACGCTCGATGGAATCGACACCGGCCCCAGCGGCCCGCTCGTACCGGCCGCCCTGGAAACGGGTGTTCTGTACGTGCCGGGGGAATTCGGCCATGTGCCCGACGAAAGCGGAAAGGTAACCAATAATGAATGCCGCCTGAGCTTCGGTGTGGCCACTGCCGAGCAGATTCCCGAAGGCATCCGCCGATTACGAGAAGCGGTCGGAGTGGTCCTGAAAATGGGGCAACGCGGGAAGCTAGCAGAAGCCGGGGCACCTGGCCGGAATGGAGGATGAAGCTGAGCCGGGCAACGCGGTAAACCGAAACCCGAGTGCAAACCGCGCTCCCCGACGTATGAATCGTTTGTTACAGTGAGAACTAGCGGCGTATTGTCATACTTTTGGCTCAATGGGCAAACTATGCGGATCGGGGTTGTGAGCGACACCCACGACCGCCTCGACACGGTCGCGGAAGCGGTTCGCCTCCTGATCGAACAGGACGTCGAGCTTATTCTGCATTGTGGCGATATCGAATCACCCGAAACCGTTCGGGTGTTCAAGCCCATCCCTACGCACTTTGTGTTCGGGAACTGGGACAAGGATAAGCCAAAGCTCATTACTGCAATCCGGGAAATCGGCGGCACGCATTCGGAATCGTTTGGAGCACTCGAGCTCTTGGGCAAGCGGGTAGCCTGGGTCCATAGCCACGAGCGGCAACAACTGCGTCAGCTCGAAAATGCCGACTTCTTCGACTACGTTTTCTACGGCCACACGCACGTTCGGGAGCAACACCGCACGGGTCGCACACTGGTGGCGAATCCGGGGGCACTCTTCCGAGCCAACCCCAAAACCTGCATCGTGCTCGATCTGATCAGTGGCGAAATCAAACCGGTGATCGTGCCGGTGCCTGGGAAGGTTTCGGCGAACGGGAGTGCACCACACCTCACCCCCGACGAAGGAACCGGCTCGATCCTGGTTCCCGGCTTACCATCTCAAGACTCCACTTCGTCACCCCACAAAGCCACGCCACCCACCAACGATATTGCCAGCTCCCCACCTGTTCCCGGGGCACCACCTCCGCCCGATCCCAACCCGGCTTGACCGCATCTCACGATCAGGGTTACTCTCGCTACCGACCGGGCTTGGTATCCGCCTTCTTCCCAATACGGGATTGAGATCATGCGACTGGGGCTCACTGCGACACTGGTGGTTTCGCTCGGTGGATTGCTCGCACCTGCGACCCAGGCGGTCTTGGTTCCTATTCAGGTTTTGTTGTTGGCAGGATTGGGTTTACCGGTCGTTGGCGCAGTTCGTTGGTTTCGCGGCAAAAAAGCTGCAGTTGACAAGACAAGCGGACGGGTCTAAACATGTCGTCCGAATGGATACTGTGCCGGCGACGACGGAGGGACATTCTCGTCGGCATGGTTGTGGTAGCCGGGGTGACCTGGCACAACGCGTACGCCCTGAGTCGCCTTTCACGGAGGATGACCGCATGATTCGACGCAACTGGATCACCCGGCTAATTGCAGCCGCAGTGATCGCCGTGGGGATTACTGCCCCGGTTGAAGCCGGGCTGCTCCCTGTTTCTGTCAGTGTTCAACCGGAGGCCGGCAACTTCCGCTGGACCTACTCGGTGGTGTTGCCAACCGATATGAAGCTCCAGGCCGGCGACTACTTCACCATCTACGATTTTGGTGGATATGTGAACGGCACCGGAAACGTGCTCTCGCCGTTCCCGGACTCGAGCGCCGCAGACTTCTGGTCCTTCTCGACCAACAAGATCGGCCCAACGCCGGATCGCCTGAACCCGGTTGACGATGCCGAGATTGACAACCTCACCTACACCTACAACGGGCCGACCATTCCGACCGGCCAGGTGACCCTGGGGAACTTCGTCGCAACTTCGCTCTTCAGCGATAGCAAGACCAGCTTCTTTACCGCCACCAATCCGCGGGCTGCCGGTGGCGAAATCGACAACAACATCACCGAAACCTTGTCGCCCACGGGCTCGGACATGCCACCCACGCCGGGTGTCCCGGAACCGGCAACCCTCGCGCTGGCAGGCCTGGGCTTGCCCCTCGTCGGGGCTGCTCGCTGGCTCCGCCGCAAAAAGGCTGAGCAAGTAAGCTGAATTCGGTTACGATGAAACGAATCGCAAGGCCCGTGGGGACTCCCGCGGGCCTTGTTCTGCGCCTCTGCTCGTCGTGCTCGATTGCACCGCAGGAGATCATCATGTTGCACAAGATGCTGATGGTAAGTGTGGCCGTTTCCCTGGCCTCCATGGCGACGGCGGCTGATCCGGTATCTCCAACCCCCGCAGAAATCGAAGCGGCCCAAACACGAATCGGTGAATACCTCAAGGGATTCAAGGGCGCCAATGCCGCCCGCGTGACGGCGCTGACTTCGGACGGCATCGGAGCCAGCTTCCCCGATCACGTCTTGTTTGCCGTCAACTTCCCGCTGTTCCCGGTCGCCCGCGTTCCACCGGAACCATTGCAATCGGCGAATGTCGTTGCGATTCCCAAGAAGAAGGACGCCAAGCCCATTCTTGTGACCAATCTCAAGGCCCTGGAAGAGTTCTTCCAGGGGCATCTCTCAGCCGTGAGCACCACGACAACCGCCAAGGAAGCCGTGAGCGCCTGGCTCCGTACCTCGGCGGAATTGCACCAGGATGGCTTTTACAAATTCCTGGTGACGCCCGGAGTGGCCAAAGCCACCGACGAGACGATTACGATCTCGGGGAGTGCTCCCGTGGCACCGCAGAACGGTGATAAAGGCGAAATCGGCGCAACGCTGACGTTCAAAGACGGCAAGTTAACCGCGACCGAAACCAAAGTGAATCTCATCCCGGGAACGCGGCCACGCTGCCAGGCGACCAAGCTACTCGATCCCGACCCGATCATTCGCGGTATGGCCGAGGACGCCATTCGGATGATGGGCACTGCTGCGAAACCGTATCTCGATGAGCAGCGCGCCAAAGCCAATCAACAACTTCGCATGGCAATCGATCGGATCTGGGCCCGAGTGCTTGCCGAGCAGCGTTGAATCATGAGCACGCACCGAGCCCCGCACCCGTGAGCAAGCCCGTGTTCATCATTCCATCGCGTATGGTGAACAGGCCGGGGAACTTGCTATCCCACGGGGCGTTGGCCCGTGGGCAGTATTGCCGGGAGTTCGCCTCGATCGCCACAACACCCGGAATGTGTGCGGCGATACCCGCCGAGTGGATGAGCGAAGCCCCCGGACACGTGAGGTCTTGCACGCAGCGAAACAGGTTGTGCTTCTGAGCCACGGCCGCCAACAGTAACGTCTGCGATTGCCCCTTGCACGCCTTGAACGCGACCCCGGTATAGCCCATCTCGCACGCCAGGTGCAGGCTTTCCACATCGAGCAACGATTCATCGATCACCACCGGCTTGAGCTTCGCGGCGGCATGCATCCGGTTCTCGGGATGCTCTTTCAGGTTGCGTGCGGTTGGCTGCTCCACGTATTCGATTCGCTCGAATGCCGCTGGCACGTCCGCACGTAGCCTGTGAAGGAACTCCAGGAGATAGCTCACGTTTTGGCAGCGCTCGTTGAAGTCCAGCGAGTAGCACCACTGAGTGACACCGCGGTGTCGCTGGGTATCCTCGGACACGCGATCCACCGCGATCACCCGTTGAATGTCCCATTCCAGATCGTCGCCGTTGAGCTTGATTTTCAGGTGTGTCAGGCCGTCGCGTGCGATCCACTCATCGAGTGATTCCGGCCAACCATCGCCGACAGGCTTCACGACATCGGCCGGGGTGAGCGGATCGAGCGCACCGACCAAGTGGTACAGTGGCATTCGCGGTTTCGGCTCGCGGGTGATGTATTGATCGAGCCACTCCCCCGCGAACTCTTCGCCCAGGTAATGGCTGAGATCGTTGTGCAAGAACTCGCGGCCGTAGGTGTGGTAACAATTCAAACCGTGCACCTTGCCATAACTGTCGTGCAGTGCAGCATCAAAGGCCGATGCCACCACGATTGTGGCCAGATGAGGCACCGGTTCCTGAAGGTGGTTCATCTGCGCGAAGTCTTGGGCGGGTAAGAAAAAGCGCGGTTCGAGTTCCTCGTTGATATCCAGCGGGTGACCCGCGATACCGGACATGCTGTACGGCCCCGCGAGGCGACCAGCGATGTATTTCATCGCGCTCAAAGTTTGCTCATAGTTCAGTTCCCGTGTGGGCCAGGCCCAGATGTTCCCCAGAGGCATCGAGCCACAACCGGTGGCCCGTTTACCCGCACTGCTTTCGACATCCATCGTGACGTTGAGCAGGGTGACACGATCGACGACAGCTCCGCCAAACTTGATGGGGGTTCGGTACGCGAAGTCTTCGAATGCGATCCCCACATTGCGGACCGTGATATCGGTGCTACGCATGATGGTTACTGGTGGTCAATTGGTTGGGAGGCGATAGGACAATCACGCTGCCGTTAGCGTACCCGTGCGGCTACAAACCACAATCACGAATCAGCAAATCCGATGATTCCCGACTGGAAACTCCCCGTGGGTGTGGATCGAGGTCTTTGGGACTATCTGCATGCGTCTGAGATGGTGACCGCGTACGACGAACAGATGCAGCACTCGCCTCTTGCCACGGTCGATGTCGGGTACTGCTTGCGAGTGTTTGCCACGCCGGGCCGGCTCGTGGATCTGGGCTGCGGCACCGGGCGATTATGCGCTGCGTTGTCCACACGCGGTTACGTTTGCCTGGGGGTCGATCTGTCCGAAGAAATGCTAACCCAAGCACGGCACAACGCACCCGGTACGCGGTTTCTGCAGGCTAACCTCGTCGATCTCGCGGAACTCTCCGAGGGGGGCTTCGACTATGCCGCTTGCTTGTTCAGTACCCTGGGGATGGTGCGTGGTGCCGAGAATCGCGCTCGCGTTGTCGCAAACGTGGCGCGCCTGCTTGCGCCGGGTGGTCGTTTCGTACTGCATGCCCACAATCGCTACTTTCAAGGTCTGGGCTGGAAGCGCGTTCTCAACCAGCGTTGGCAATCGTTGACGGGATCGAACACGGCGGGTGATGTTGCCATGGTGCAGGCGTACGGCGGCTCACCGCTCACCTTGCATCACTTCACGCTGCCCGAATTACAGTTGTTACTTGCTAGCAATGGTTTTCAGGTTCAAGACGTGCAAGCGATCGGCGACGATGGCCAACCAGCAACTGGCTCACGAATTTATGGATGGCTCATTCTCGCAGACCACAACTCACCGAGGCGAGGCTCTGGCCTATGACGATCACCAAGCCTGCGAGCCTACTGCTCATCATCCTGTCCTACGTCGGCTTCATCAGTCTGGGCTTACCCGACGCGCTGTTCGGTGTGGCCTGGCCCTCGGTGCGGGACCACTTCAACCTTACCCAAAGCATGGCTGGCATGGTGTTCGCAGCATCGGGAGCCGGCTACTTTGCCACGAGCTTTTTCACCGGGCTGCTGACTCAGGCACTGGGGATCGGGCTACTTCTGGCTGCAAGCACGGGATTGGTTGCCATGGCGTTATTCGGCTTTGCCCTTGCTCCGGTTTGGGCTCTGTTCGTCGTGTGCGCGCTCGTCCATGGTTTGGGCTCGGGTGCAATCGACAGCGGCTTGAACAGCTTTGCAGCCCATGAGCTCTCGGCGCGGCACATGAACTGGTTGCACGCTTGCTATTGCTTTGGGGCGATGCTCGGCCCGCTCGTGATGACGGCGATCCTGACTCGTGGACAAACCTACAGCACAGGCTATGCCATCGTGGCCGGCGTGATGGCAGCACTGACCGTGGTGTTCCTGTTGACCCGAGTCCGCTGGGGGCAGTCGGCAAGCAATGCTGAAGAGACCACGACGCGACTTGGGACACGGCAGGCGTTGCAACAGACCGGCGTTCTGCTGCAAATGGGGGTGTTCTTTCTGTACACGGGGCTGGAGATGGCGCTCGGTCAGTGGGCTTTCACCGTGCTCACC
>JBGTAO010000275.1:0-4307 GCA_041749835.1 Gemmata sp.
AGCCCAAGAAATAGCAGCGAACGCCGCGAACGCATCAGCCGTTCAACTCCTCTTGTGTCGTTTCACCAGCCTGCTTATACAGTGCCCAACCCGTGGCTCCCCGGGCATTCCGAGGGCCAACCTCCCGGCAAGGATGCCCGCACCATGATCCGCTTGTACTCGCTCGTGGCATTGGCTCTGATTGTTGCCCCTGGCTACGCTGCCGATCCCACACCAACTGAAAAGCAACTCGCCCTTCAGAAGACCATGCTCACCGCCCGGCAGTTCCTCGACGTGAACATGCCAACCGAAGCGGTGACCACACTGGAACGCGATCTGGTTCAGGCTGATGGGAACAAGGCGTACCTTACGCTGCTGCGGGAAGCGTATCTGGCCGAACTCTACCGCCTGGAGCAGAACCCGAATTCCGATGCGAGCCAGACCGCCCGCGTGCGTCGGAGTTTGGCTCTCCTGAGCGGGACGAATGGAGCCACCCCACCCGCCGCACCCGCCGCCACTGTTGAAACACCCGTACCTGTGCCTGTGCCCGTTCCGGTTGCCGCCGCACCGCAACCCATCATGACCAGCACCAAGATGGAATCGGCCGCCAGCGAGCTTCCTCCACCGGCATTCGATGCCGCTCCAGTCGTGGCACCACCGGTGGCTTCTGCCGCGGCTCCACCCGCACCGCTCCCGGTAACAGAAGGTGTGGCCGAGGCCGCCGCCGCGTTCAAGAATGGGAACTACGTCGAAGCCGCTCGCATCTTTGCGAAATGCCCGACGCTGGCACCCGATCAGAAAGCCGCCTGGGCATATTGCCGCATCAAACTCGCCGCCGAGCAGGTGAACGCTTCGGGTTGCACTCCCGCCGCGGCCACCGCAGCAGTCGCCGAGGTGACCGACGCTCTGAAGCTAGTGCCCGATCATGCCGAGTTGCAAAAGGTCGGGCAAGTGTTGCTGACAAACGCCCGCACCAAGGCCGGCCCCGCAGGAACGACGAGCACACCTGAACTGGTGGTGAGCGAGAACGCCGTGGAGACTCCGAGCTTCCGCATTCTTCACACCAACAATCGCGAACTGGCCGAGCGTGTGGCCAAGGTCGCGGAGGTTCAGCGGAAAGTCATCTTCGAGCGTTGGAGTGGCCCACCCGCCGGAGCCTGGACGCCGAAGTGCCAGATCGTGCTCCACCCAACTGCCGAAGGCTTTGCGAAGGCGAGTGGCCGACCCGCCGCCTGGACCGGTCACGCCACCGTGCAACTCGTCAACAGCCGGGCCACCGAACGCAAGATCGACTTGCGAGCCGATGACACGGCCGTTGCGACCAATGCGTTGCCCCGCGAGCTGACCCACGTGGTTCTCGCCGACCTCTTCCCGGATACGGCCGCTCCCAAGTGGGCGATCGAAGGCATGGCCATTCTCGCGGGCTCTCCCGAGGAAATCAGCCGCTTCACCCGCACCTTGCCACGCTGTGCCCGCGATGGCGAATGGTTTGCTCTCGCACAGCTCATGGAAATGAAGGACTTCCCGGGCGACAAGATCACCGGATTCTACTGTCAGAGTGTGGCGCTGACCGAGTACTTGATCCGGGCCAGCGGTAACGAACGGAACTTCACGGTCTTCTTGCGTGATTGTCAGCGCTATGGCACCCCGCAAGCCCTGCGACGGCAGTTGAACGTCGACGGACCGCAAGCGCTGGAAGCCGCCTGGAAGCGGGTGGTGCTCGAAACGCCCCGTGGCCAGGCACCCTGATCCCGGTGTCGTTACATCGCCTGGAGGAAGTCTTGCCAGCCCACGGCTTGCCCCAAACCCAGCAATACAACAACAAGCCCAATGATCAGGCCCCAGCGCAGCAGGGTCACGCGGCGCTGGAACCGCTGTTCCTTCCCGGGTTCGTCGATCAGGCTCAAAAGAAACTCGATGCGCCGTGGCATGGTGGAGTGCTGCCAGGCTTTCAACCAGCCGAACAGTCGCCGGAACAGCGAACCGACGGAACGCTGCGAGTTGGCCGTATCGGACCCACGGAAGTCCATCGCAATCCCGACGCGCTCGAGTGCCCGCACAAACGTGCGGATGCCGGTGGGGCAAAGCCCGCTCGCCCGTTCCGGGTAAACGGTACTCAGGTCGTGACCGCGACACGCCGGATCGACGCACGAGACAGCGCGGCAGCCATACACATCGGCTTGCCGCTCACACCGCCGCGATAGAAAGCCGAACACCAGGAACACGTAGCTGCCCGCCAGAATCACCGGTGGCAGTGCCAGCCACCCTTCGGCCCACTTCGGCACCTCCACCCCCGCTGCATCGAGTTGCTGACCGATCAAGAGCAGCAGCGCTGCCAGCACCGTCATGCTCAGGGTCAGAAAGACCGCGTACAGCCAGATGTGCCCGTGCTTGGCGTGCCCGACTTCATGCCCAAAGACGGCTTCCAGTTCATTCATCGGCAGATCGTCGAGAATGCGATCGGTGAAGATGACATAGCGCACCTGCGGAATCAGCCCCACGATCATGGCGTAGGCCGAAGCACCGTGAGTGGGCCACAACAGAAAGTCGGAGTAGCGGAAGTGGAGCCGTTTCGCCAGCATCTCCAGCCGATCACGCACCAGTCCGGCGGGCAGTGTTCCCAAGCCCAGCAATGGCTTGATGAGGAGCGGCATGACGAGCACCAGCAACGGCACCGCGGCCACGGACGCCATGCGGTACCAATCGCTACGTGTGGTTTCGGGGGCAATCCGCGAAAGTGTTTGTTGTGTCACAAACAGCAGCACCGGGAGCATCACCAGCAACAGGAACTGGCGCAGGTGGCTGAAGAAGTAGCCCGCTCGGGTCCAGAACGGACGATCGACCGGCCCTAGCAGTGTTGTGCGATGAAGAAGGTAATCGGCATCGTAATAGATCACCCACGCACCGAAGAGAATGAGGAAGTACGGCAGTGCGACTGCCAGTTCCGCGAACGGGGCCAATACCAGGGCGTCCGCGGTTTCCATCACCAGCACTTGCTGCGTGGCCCAACCCCACCCGAAGACCAATACACACAGAGCCACGAGCGACAGGTTCAAGAAGAACAGGATGCGGCGCAGGCGGGAATAGCCCTGGACCACTTCCATCTTGCGGCTGGGATTCCGGGAAAGCGTTCGCACGACCCAGAGGCGGACGATCAGCGCCAGCAGCAGCGAGAGCGCCACACTGATCGCGGTCAGGTTCACCGCGGTTGCGAGCCCACCGCCGACAAGCGGGGCCGGCCACTCCAGGGGCAAGCAGGTGGCCAGGAGCGCGAAGACCAGAAGGATTGGCATGAAGGTAGTGTAGGAAGCGAATGCCGAAGAAGTGTCGCCGCGGCACGCAATGTCCGCGGCGCTGGGAGCCGGACCCGCGTTCGGTTGGTTACTCTTTCACCGCAGTCCCCGAGACGATCAACGCACGGCTGCGATTGCCACCAGCCACAGTGTAGGTGCGTTCGATTTCGTAGGCCTGGCCCTTGTTCGTCCAGCGTGCTTTCACCTGGAACTGGTAGTCGGCACCGGCGGCCAGCACCGGCGAAGTGAGTGTCCATTCCGTTTGCGGGTCGCCGCTCTTCTTCTCGCCGTTCACCCACACCTCGGCTGGCAAGGGGAACTCCAGTGTCAGCACAGCGGGGAACTGGTTGGCCAGCACGATCCCCGGATCGGAGTTGATCGCCCGAGCTGTGACAACGGGAGTCGGAGCGGGAAGCACCGGTGCGAAACCAAACGGGTCGTAGCCGGTGCCATACCACGGGTAGTAGCCGCCGAAGCCACTCCAGACACCCCCGAACGGGAAGCCGGGCGTGGTGTAGATCGGGGGAACGATGCCAATCACGGTGTTGTTACCGGGGCGAAAGCGCGGGTTCCAGGTGCTTGGCCCGGGGCCGTTCAGCGGGGGGATTGGAATGCCGGGCCGCACACCGCCACCAAAGCCACCCACGCCCGATGCCGTAGTCAGCGGGGTGCCCAACTGGGCGTGAACGAACGCAGGGGACAGCACGAGCATCGCAGCAGTCATCAAGAGGCGGTTCATGGTGTGACCTCGAGGGGGGCGGACCACCCAACATTGTAACGGGTCGCTCGGTCGATTCGGTCACGGAATCCGCACGGTGTTCCAGGCGAATTGTGTTGGTGCAGTGAAAGACCGATCCGTCTGTTGCCGTACCAAAAGAAGTGGGGCACGAGATTCGGCGGAGGGACTCGCAAACCCCCGCTACTCTCGTGCCCGTGTGTGGAGTGGAAAACTCGTCAGTTCCGTCCTGAGCCGGGACTCGCTACCGGCTCGCTCAAAAGTAGTGCTAGCGTCGTGCCAATCGCAGGACGCTGCCG
>JBGTAO010000276.1:0-11842 GCA_041749835.1 Gemmata sp.
TGCTCTTTGATCTCTTCGCATTTGGCACGCACTGCACCTTGCTGCCGCTCAAAGCCGCTCTTTTGCATGTCGGTGAAGACGTAAATCTCCTTTACAGGAGCGGAGCCGGTTTTCGCTGCGGTCAAGGCATCGGTGAGCCCGGGAAGCAGATCGGTGGAAAGGCTGGTCGGTTCGATTGTGGCAATGAGTTGCCGGGCTTGATCCATATTAAAGCGCGACAGTGGGCCAAGCAGCACAGCGCGGTCGGCGCAACCATAGATCTGGATCGAGGAGTTCATGGGCAGGCTATCAATCACACTCAGAGCCGCTTCCTTGGCTCGTTCCAATCGGGTCTTGTCGCCATCGCGGGCTCCCATGCTGTACGAAGTGTCGATGACCAGCACGGCATCAATCGCCTCGCCACGACCCGCGGTAATGGCAGTCCGTGAACTCGGTCGCGCTAGCGCTAACGCCAGTAGCAAGATGGCCAGACAGCGGAGCAGAAGCAGAACCCATTCCTGGAACTTGAGCCGTCGGCTCGTTTGCTCGATCGCTTCGCGCAGGAACTTCATGGGTGCCCACGGCAGCGGTTTGTACCGGGCACGGTAGAAGAAGTGCAACGCGATCGGGATCGAAATCGCCGCTGCACCCGCCAGCATGATCGGAGCCAGAAACTGCATTGCGAGCGTGCCCTGTTGGTTGTGAGTGAAGCTGCGTTGTCTGTCCCCAATCGCGTGGCGAACACCGGATCACCTGCGGGATTGTCCAGGGGTTTCCAATTGAACCTTACGGAGTTCGAGCGGAGGCGTATCCGGGTTATCCAGAGTGGTCGGGCGTGGTTCGGTCGCTGGCACCAGCGCGACCCGTGCAAGGTCCGAACTCAGTGAATAAATACCGTGCATCCGTACTTTTGGCCCCTTGAAGCGACCCGCTTCATCGAGCAGTTCCAGGTTGATCTCTCGCGGGTCGGCCGACTCGTTCACGGTCAAGGTGTAGGCTTTCCCATCAAAAGTGTTGCCGGTGTTGTTCACGGTGAAGTACTGCCAGCGATCGCCAGTCACACGGATGATGTTGGGCGTGTCGCGGCCTCCAACTGTGATCTGCCAATCTCCCTGGAGGCGGTCCAGGTCGTTGCCCGGCGCGGATTGTCGAACGCCCCAGTACCAGACCGCCCCACCCGCGAGAAGAATGATCGCCGCAACCAGGATGGGGCGTTGCCAGCGCGCGCCCGCTTTACGCGAACCGTGGGGTTGCACTGCGGTGGGTGTGCTCTGTGCCGACTCGGAGTTGGTGGTTGTTGGTTGATCGCTCATCGGCGGCCCGTTTGCCGGCGGCGCACGAGGTATTCACTGAGCGCATTGGCCAGCGAGCGATCGGTCAACAATTGCATGTAGTCGACGCCGCTTCCGTCGCAACCCCGTCGGATGTCAGTCAGGTATTTCTCGACGATTCGCAGATACGCGGGTCGCAGCAGGTGTGGCCGCGTCATTAATTCCTCGAAGCCTTCGAGACCGATAAAGCGAACGTTCCCATCCAGCGGGAATCGAATCTCGTCCGGATGGAGGATGTGGAAGAGCACCACTTCGTGGCCGCGGAAGCGCAGATGCCGTAACCCCGCAAGCGTGGGCTCCAGGTCTTCGAGGCAATCCGAGATGAGGACAATGATTCCCCGCCGTCCGACTTGATCGGCCACGCGATCGAGTAATGGCCCGATGGTCGTCTTGTCGCGGGGTTGGGCTTCTTCGAGCGTTTTCGTGATGGCGTGAATGTGGCCCAGGCTACCACTGGGCGGGAGTTCCGCGACAACCTCGGTATTGAAGACGCGCAAGCCCACCGAATCGCGCTGCCGAATCACCATGTATGCCAAGGATGCTGCCAGGAGCTTGGCGTATTCGAGCTTGTTCGTGGCTCCGCTGCCGTACCGCATTGAGTTGCTGACATCCAGCAACAGATGGCAACTGAAGTTCGTTTCCTGTTCGTACTGCTTGATGGTGTAGCGTTCGCTGCGACCGTAGCTTTTCCAGTCGATATGGCGGATATCGTCGCCCGGCACGTACTCACGGTGCTGAACGAACTCGACCGAGAACCCCTTGTAGGGGCTCTTGTGGTCGCCGACCCGCAACCCCTCGACGAGTTGGCGGGCTTTCAGTCCCAGTGCTTCCGCCCGGGCAAGAATATCTGGGTTCAGGTAGGTCGGCATAGTTCCCCGTGAACGCAATGACTCGGCCTCGGCTCGCGTTTGCGAGGTCAGATTCAACTGACGCGCTGTGGCGACCCCGCTCCATTGTTCGGAATCGCCTTCTTGAGCAACTGTCGAATCACCTCATCGATGGTGATCCCCTCGCTTTGCGCTGCAAAGTTCAGGATCAAGCGGTGGCGGAGAATGGGCGTGGCAACCGCGACCACATCTTTTTCAGACACGTGGTTCGATCCCCGCAGCAGCGCGTTTGCCTTGGCTGCCAGAATCAGGTTCATACTGGCACGCGGTCCGGCTCCCCAGGTGAGCCATTTCGAAACGAAGTCGGCCGCTTCCGGTGTGCCAGGGCGTGACAACCGCGTGATTCGCTTGGCGTAACCGAACACTTGATCGGAAACCGGGACACGGCGAACGAGTTGCTGCAAGTCGATGATGTCTTCGCCCGTCAGCACGGGGCTAATGGCCACCTTGGCATCTGAGGTGCCGATCCGCATGATCTGTTCTTCTTCGGCATCGGTGGGGTAATCGACCTTGATCATGAACAGGAAGCGGTCGAGCTGGGCCTCGGGGAGTGGGTACGTACCTTCCTGCTCGATGGGATTCTGCGTTGCCAGTACGAAGAACGGGTTCTTCATCGGGTGATCGATGCCGCCGATGCTGGCTTTGCGCTCTTGCATCGATTCCAATAACGCGGCTTGCGTCTTGGGTGGTGTTCGGTTGATTTCGTCGGCGAGCACGATGTTGGCGAAGATCGGCCCCGGCATGAACTTGAACATCCGTTCGCGTGTCACCGGGTCGTCCTGGATCACCTCGCTGCCGGTGATGTCGGAGGGCATCAAGTCGGGTGTGAACTGAATGCGCTTGAAGCTTAGGTCCAGTGCCTGAGCCAGCGTGGAAACCATCAGTGTCTTCGCCAGCCCGGGGACGCCCATGAGCAGGGCGTGGCTGCGGCAGAAGATCGCCATCAACAGTTGATCGAGCACCTGGTCCTGCCCGATGATGACTTTGCCAATCTCACTTTTGAGCTTTTGGTGGGCCGAGCGCAGCTTCTCGATCATCTCAAGGTCGTTTTCGGCAATCGTGCTCATGTGCAGCTCAGATGGTGATACGGAAACGCCAACCGGCGGGAGAGTTCGTCGGGCGGAGAAGATCATCTAACCATATCCGACGACTCGACGCAAACTCTTCAACCCCCAGATTGTCGGAAAGTAACGGAACGCCAACCGACTCGTCGGACCACCGAGCCGAATAACGTGGTGAGTGGCCTGGCTTGTCCGCGGGATACCTGCCGATACAGACCGCGGACAGGCTCTTGATCGCTCCGAGTGCGTTGCTACAATTGCCGATGTTGCGGGATTGGTATATCGGCCGTGCCCAGCCTTCCCAAGGCTGTGAAAGGGGTTCGACTCCCCTATCCCGCTCTCCTAAATCACTTTAAGATAGGCACTTGCAGCACGCCTATCTGCTGTACACTTCGGCCCCTTTAAACCAGCTCATTCGGTCCCGCCTTGCCCCACCCACGACTCCAACCCCTGACACCGCCGCCGACAACCTTACCCGGCTGCGGAGCCGGGGGTTGGCCCACAAGCGGTCGCTGGCCATCGGGGAGTTCGCCCTGGGAGTGGAGGGGCTGGAACGGTTCTTTCGGCGAGAGCCGCGGCAGCGTGTGCATGAGTGCGTCTTCGGAGTGCTCACTTTGGAAAGCGAGCCCGTGGACCCGAGGTTGTGACCGCCCAACGACTGATCGAGACGGGAGGGTACCGTGGAGAAGGTGAACCTGCGCGAGAAGTTGGCACTGTTCGCCGACCAATGGAGCCCGAAAGTCGTGGGCGAACTGAACGGCCAGCAGGTCAAACTGGTCAAGTTGGTCGGCGAGTTCGTGTGGCACAGCCACGACCACGAGGACGAGTTGTTCTTGGTGGTGAGCGGCCGGTTCCGCATGGAGTTCCGGGACCGCAACGTCTGGCTAGAGGAAGGCGAGTTCCTGATCGTACCAAGGGGCGTCGAACACCGCCCGGTGGCCGAAGAAGAAGTTCATGTCCTGCTGTTCGAGCCAGCGACCACGCTTAACACGGGGAATGTGCGAGACGAGCGGACTGTCGAGCGACCGGAGCTGATTTGATCCCGGAGGCGATCATGCTCCCGCTGTTCCACGAGCCGCAGGAACAGGGCGGCGACTTCCCGCACGGTGGCCAGCGGTGGTTGCGGGACCAGTGGCGGAGGAATCTCTGGTCACTGCTTCTTCGGCTCCGGCTACACCACGGGCGTGTCGTCTGCGTTCCCCCACTCGGACCAACTCTTGTAGTAGTTCCGCTCGTCCTTCGCTCCCATCAACTCCAGCCCGTAGGCCATCACTGCGGCCCGCCCGCCGGATTGGCAGTGAGTAGCCGTCGGGCGGTCCAACTTGACGCCGGCGGCGTCGAACAGCTTCTTCAACTCGTCTGGAGACTTGAACCGGTGAGTGTCCTTGTCAAGGAGGTCGATCCACTCAAGCTGCTTCGACCCGGGTATCGCCCCGGCTCGCTTGTTCTTCAGCGCGTCGGTTCCGCAGAACTCGCCCTCCGAGCGGGCGTCCACGATCTGGAACTTGCCGCCGGAGAGGGACTTGAGCAGTTCGTCCTTCGTCGCCATCCGCTCCGTGGCGGCGACGGCCTTGAACTCGCTGGACTTGATAACGGCATCCGTCTTGTCGGTCGGGTGCTTGCCCTTATCCCAGCCCACCCACCCGCCGTTGAGAAGGCGGACATCCTTCACGCCCCAGTAGCGGAGAATCCACCAGACGCGGGCTGCGTCCTTCGCGTGGTTATCGTCGTACACCACGACTTGCGTGTCCGCACCGACCCCGAGCGAGCCGATCCGCTTCGACCAGGCGTCCGCGTCGGCGAGGAGGTTGGCCGTGAGGTCGCGTCCCTTGGGGATCACGGCCTCTTCGCAGGCGTTGAGGACAGTGCCGTCGGGAGCGGACAGTGCCAAGGCTTGAAGTTCTTCGTGGAGGGCAAGCAGTTGTCGCACAAGGGCTTCACTTGCGGCCGGGATTTCGATCGTAATCGTGGGTGTCATGAAACATCCTCGTTCCAGGAATAATACCCAGTCTTACCCAAACCCCGCCATCACCACCAGAGAAATCAGCTACACCCGGCTTGCTCGTCCCTCAGCAGAGATCGAACGCTCGATCGTGGGCTCAGCGCGGCTCGATGAGGAACGTCGGCACTGTGGAACCGCCGCCAGCGGTCACGTTCACAAGTGCTTCGGTTGAGATCCGGGTGAGGCAGCCATGCATATACGAACCAAACGCCACGTAGGGATTGGTGTCGAGCATTCGATCGAGAATCTGCAAGCGACCGTCCTCAAAGCCGGGATACGGTTCCCAGGGCAATCGCACCTTGCGCTGAACCACAAATGGCGATTCCAGTGCCACCTTCACGGCCGCTTCCCACTGAGATTGATCGACCGTCCAGCCCAGCACGATCCCTTTGCCGCCGTAATCGTCGTTGGGCTTCAGCACCAGTGTCTCTTTGTTTGCCAGAGTCCAGGGCACCAGGTCGATTGGCGTTCCGTCGAGCAGGGTGCTGCGATTTTCCACCACCCGCGTCCAGGGGATATGGCGGTGGATGGCGGCGAGTTGATCCGGTGTGAAGAGAGCCGCGTTGCGCTCATCGGTGAGCACGGCGAGAGAGGCTTTCTTGAAGAGGATCTTGCAGCGGAACGAGTTGACCATGCAGACGGCCCGTTCGCGCACCGCGCGCACTACCGGGTGCTCCATCCCACCACGCTCCAGCAATTCCGAGATCAGGACACGCTTGTAGATCAGTGTGATGTGGTAATCGCCCGCCATCAGCTTACCGTCGCGGTACTCGCAGTCCCGTGGATCGACAATGCGTGCCTCGATCCCCATGGCCTTGAAGTAGTCGTAGAAGATGACAAACTCGCTGAACGTTGGAACCTCGCGCCAATCGAGAATCGCAATCTGCGGCCGATCCGATGTATTCCCCTGCCATTGCTTGAAGGAATCCAGGAGCGTGTGGGGCACGCCCGGGCGAGCCGGGATGGGGAAGACGTTGAAGCGACGCTGGAATTCCTGGAACACGGGCAAGCCGTAGAAGACGTCGGTGAGGGCATCGGAGTACCCCGCACCAGCCGGCGTTTCGGTGTTGAATTCCGTGAAGAGCAATTCGTTGTCGCTGACAAAGAACGAATCGAAGCGGCTGGTGGGGCTCGCATCGCGGTAGCCAGGTTCGACCGCAAGCAGTTCGTCTTCCCAGGGTGTGAGGCGGAACTGCAGGCGGAAAGTCGCATCGGACAGGGCTCGCTGGTAAATCGCCTGGAACGTGGGAAGCAGCGTCGTCACAACATCGTGTAGCAACCGGTATTGCTGGATCGTCAAGAAACGTGGCCGCAGGACCGTGCAAACCGGGCGTGTTCCGAAGAGCAGTCCCCGGAATTGCTGAACCGTATCGAGCGACTGTTGCGAATCGGCCGCCAGTATTGAACCCGAGGTGAGCAAGTCGTGATACGCAGAGATGGCATCGGACATCGTTCGCTCCTCCGGCATGGTGTTGCGCAGACTCACGAATCTGTAGCGTCGGCCCAGGCGAACCGGGTGCCCGTGTTTACGCTCAGGCTGATGACCCCGCGCGAGTCCCGTTGCGCATCCCGACTAGAACAGCTTGGACCAGCGTAACTCGGTCAACTGCGGCCGCGGGTTGAGCGCCCGGTCAATCACCAGATCGGCCATCTTGTTCACTACCCAATCGAAATACTCGGGAGTGAGCGAGTTGATGTCCATATCCGGAGCAGGGTTCATGAAATCGATGGCGTACGGAATGCCATCCTTGATCGCCCACTCGGCCGTGTTCATATCGTAGCCCAAGGCATCCACCAACTTCACGGAATCGGCGATGACGCGATCGCGGATCTTGGGTGTGAGGTAATCGGGATCGGGACTGTAGCTGCGATTGTTGGTGTCGTAGGGCATGGGGAGCACGGTGTCGCGGCCCAGGCACATACACCGAACGTACTGATCCCAGTGGATGAATTCCTGCGCGACCATCGTGAGCAGACCCGAGCCATCGTAATAGCGAATCAATTCCTCGATGCTGTGGCAAACGTAGACGCCGCGCCAACCGCCGCCGTGGGCATCCTTGAGAATGCAAGGCAGTCCAACGTAATCGATGATCGCCTGCCAATCCATGGGGTAGGTCAGGTTGCGCAAGCTTTCAGTCTTGATGATGCCAGGAATATAATCCTTGTTGGGCAGCGCGATGGTTTTGGGATGGGCCAGACCCAGCTTCGTGCAGAGCGAAGCCCCGAAGAATTTGTCGTCCGCCGTCCACATGAACGGGTTGTTGATTACCGTTACACCTTCGAGTACCGCGTGCTTCAAGTAACTGCGGTAATAGGGCACCTCGTGCGAAATCCGATCGACCAGGACGGAGTACGCAAGCTTCTCGTCCATACGGGTGCCGCCGAGCGTTGCGAACTCGGCGTGCACACCTTGATCACGCTGGTTCACCTCGTCAATGAACTTCGGGGGAAACGACCACTCACGACCAACAATGACGCCGACCTTTTTCACTTCGTGTTTCCTCCGTGCGGGTGCCTGCTGTCATTCGGTCCAAGGTCGATCGGGATTCGTACCCGAAGGCACCCTGTGTGAGCCAGCGGCCAGGATTGTGGAATCGCGGTTGGAAGGCCGCTCAATCGTGTCCGCCGATGTACATGTTCAACATCTTGTACCACACCGGCCAGTCATGAGCGAATCCATCCCATTCCCGGAGTGCGTTCCCGATTCCTTTGGACCACAACTTCCCAGCAAGTTCGCGGTTCTGATGCACGAGTTGATCACCATTTCCCACCACCATGATGATGTCTTGCTGCCGCAGTTTCTCCAGTCGCCAGTGGTCGTGCTCATTCGGAATGAAATCCACGGGGTTCTGGTAGTAGACGGTCTCGTTGTGGTAGCCGCCGAGGAATTGCTTGATGTCGGTGAGGCCACTCAGACTGAGGATGCGATTGATCTGGTCCGGGTAGCGGAGGCCGATCGAGAGCGCGTGGAACGCTCCGAAACTCGCGCCGGTCAGAATGGAATAGGGATGGTGGTTGCGCCAGCGGGTCCAGGGCAACACCTCGTCCATGATATAGCGGGTGTACTGCTCGTGCCGCCAGGCGCGCGCCCCCGGGTGGTTGTGGTAAGCGTACCAGCTTTCGTGGTCGATGGCGTCCACACAGGTAAGGTGCAGCCAGCCATTGTTGATGAGATGGCTCAACGCCTGGGGCACGCCGCTGTCGGACCATTCGTGGAACCGCCCACGGGAAGTGGGGAACGCAATCACCCGCGCCCCGCCGTGGCCAAACTCGAGCAATTCCATGTCACGGTGCAGAGATGGGCTCCACCACCGATGATACGCACGGTGCATCAGTCGCCAGATTCCGGGTGAAGAGAGGTCAGATAAAGCGAGTATCTTGAGATCGGGCTGTCCCGGCAACTACTTCCACCAAGAAACCCCGTCCGACTTTTGCGAAAAGTAGGGGTGGTATGGCCTCCCCGCTGCAATCCGCTCCGGTTTGCTGAACGCCCGGGAATCATGAGTCGGACACCCCTGATTCCCTGCAGTGAGTCGCGTCAGACTGTGGCGTACTTGTCGCGCAGCTTATCGAGATACTTCTTGCTGTCGGCCGTCACTTGCCAGGCATCGGGCCAAAAGCAAAGATCGACACACCACCAGTCGTGGGGGACACCGGCGTTTCGCAAGGCCGGGGCGAGCTTGTCGAAATCGAGCTTGCCGGTGCCAAACGGGTTGTGCGTGGAGGTATTGTGCTCGTTCAGGCTACCATCGCTATCGATGACATGTACGTGGGTGATCTTCCCCTTGAGTTTCTCCAGCAACTCCAGCTCCCCGCCCGGTAGAGTTTCCTTTTGCCCCGTATGGTTTGCCCCAACGACGGCGCACATGTGAGCATGGCAAGTATCGTAGAGCACACCAAAGTTCGAGTTGCCCTTGGCACGAACACGATCTACCAGCGCGACAATCTCGCTCGGCTTGTTGAAGGCGAAGCCCGGCTCGAATTCCCAGCAGATATTCATGCCGTAGTCGGCCGCCATCTTGCTTGCTTTGTCCCAGACATCGACAATACGATCCATCCCCTTGGCGGCTCCGAGTTCCTTGCCGTCCTTCTCGAAGTAATCCGGCGCGATCACGGTATCGACACGGATGGTTTTCACATCAAGATCGGCAGCAAATGTACACCATCCGAGAAACGCGGTGAGATAAGCGGCGGGTGTCTCGTCTAGTATGGATGTGCCAGGTGTCTTGAAGGCCCAAAGATCGATCGCGATGCCCGAGAGCGTGAGGCCGTGATCGGCGATCTCCTTCTTGAGCTTGGCCCGGCTGGCTTTGGTCGGGTGCGACGCAGGGCTGGGGTGAGGGCCGAAACTCCCCAACTCCACACCATCGTAGCCCAGATCCTGCAGTTTGTGCAGAATCACATGGAAATCATTCGTTGGCTCCTTCTGGTTGAACAGGTAAGCCCAGGTGCCAATCGAAATCCGTGCTTTAGCCATTTGGCTGGCTCCGTGGAAGAGTAGGCAGAGGTTACTAGTTGCGCCGGCGCGGGTGCGAGAAACCGATTCTCGAGCGGCATCCGACCTCGACAGTCGGGCAGCCAACCCTTATCCTTCTCCTCTCGACCCGGCAGTGGGGATTGGCCCCGCCGGGCCGCTGTGTTTCCGGAAGATCGGTTCTAGCATCGACTTCCGGAATTCACAACGAGAAAGTCCACCCATAGTCGTTTTACAGAAGGTGCTGCTTTTTTGTAACACGCGCGTAAGTTCGGTATGCGACAAGCGAACATGTTGTAGAGCGCCGTGTCTAGAGATGCAGTCAGAGGCAAAGAGGCGGGGAATATGAGCGATACACGAATTCACAAGCATGGGGCACAAAGCGGAGCAACAGTGGCGCGGAAGCCGCGGGTTGTACTGGTTGGGCCGACTACGCAACACGCGGAGGCAGCCGAGCAACTCCGAACGCTGGGCTGGGATGTCTTTACCGTACCCACGGTCGATGATCTCGTCTGCACGATCCTGGCCCGGAAGCCCAATGCCGTTGTGCTTCCCGAAGAAACCGGTACCGAGACTGGTTACCTGGTTGCGGCCAAGTTGCGCAAGGCCAAACCCAAGCTCAAGGTCATCCTGGTGGGACAGCGAACTGCCGATGGGGAACGCTTTGCCAAGTTTGTGGGTGGTATTCTGGTGCCCGGAACCGACAACCTCGCCATGATCGTCAGCGAGCTGAACCAATAAACACCGCCTGAACGGCAGCAGGGTTGCGAAGGCCACAGTTGTGGAACTTCGCAACCCTGCTGCCATTTGCACGGATCATGCAACCTCGAAGATACACTCGATCTCAACAGCCATGTTCCCGGGTAGCGAATTGTGACCGACCGCGCTGCGGGCACCGACACCCGCATCATCGCCAAACACGTCTTTCATCAGTTCCGAGAAGCCGTTGATGACTTTCGGCTGATCCGTGAAGTCATCGGTGCAATTCACCATCCCGAACGTCTTTACCAGTCGCTTGATCTTGTCGTGCGAGCCGAGGTGTTCCCGGATGGTCGCTAGGATCGCAAGGCCAGTTTGACGGGCTGCTTCCTTGCCCTGCTCCATGGTGAGATCCTTGCCCACCCGACCGGTGATCATCGACTTATCGACTTTCAACGGACCATGACCCGAGATGAACAACAAATTGCCGTGCTGAATCGCAGTCTTGTACACCGCGATGGCTTTCGGTGCGGGCGGCAACGTGAGGTGCAACTCCTGCATTCGCTTTTCGGGACTGCTCGACATGGAGGAACTCCGTGGTGGCTGGGTTGGCGTGGGCGATGCTACGGCCATTGTGATAACCCGCCCATGTGCTCTGGGCAAGCAATCCCATGCAAGAAAGTGTTATGCGGTTACCGTCGCCACTTCGCCAATACATCAGAGTTCAACTCGTAGCCCAGACCCGGTGCGGTGGGTGGCACCAGTTTGCCGTGCTCGATTTTCGGGCTATTCAAGAAGACATCGCGGGACCACGACACGGTATCGACATGCGGGACGCAACCCAAACCGCACGCCAGGTGAATCCCGACTTCGGGCATGCGCACCGGAGAAACCGCGACGTGATAGGCTGCCGCGACGGCCGCGATCTTGAGCACTGGCGTGAGCCCGCCGAGGCGACAGAGATCGGGGCGAACCGTCCGAACTTGGCCCGCACGAATCACCCGGTAGAACGCTTCGGTGGTGTTGAACGTGCTCCCCACTGCGAGCGGCGTTTCCATGAGCCCGGCGAGCTTGGCGTAACCAATCTCATCGGTAGCCGGGATCGGGTCTTCGAACCAGTCGATCCCGATATCCTCGAAGAAGTGTGCCAGCGCCTGAGCCGTGCCCAAGTCGAAGCGGCCATTCGCGGCGACACCGACCCAGGAATCATCGCCTAGGCCATCAGAGATTTCGCGGACTCGCTCGGCATCGGCTTGCACATCGCCGCCACCGATTTCAATTCGCACTCCCGTTGCACCCTGTTTCATCAGGGGCTTGGCCGCTTTCACGACATCACCAGTCAGGTCGGAAGCAAAGAACGCGGCACTGGTGCGGGCTCCCCCCAACAGTTGGAATAGCGGCAAACCCGC
>JBGTAO010000277.1:0-12412 GCA_041749835.1 Gemmata sp.
GGTCGGCACCGCGAACCCATTCCGTATCGGCGGCAGGGTCGTCGCCATCCGAAATGAGAATGATGTCTTGAGAGCCGGGAAATCGCGCATCGTGCGCTTCCACCGCGGCGATGATTCCGGCACCAATTCGTGTTCCCGAAGTGCGTTCGGAAACACCGGGTCGAATCTCGGGTGGTGGGAATGCTCCGTCGAGATCTTCCAGAATCGCCCGCACGTGATCGTAATCCGTCGTCAGCGGGCAGATCACCTTGGCATGCGTTGCGAACACCACCACACCAACCCGATGCCCACCGCGCTGTGCGATTCCCTGGAGCAGTTCGATCGCTCCCGCCCGAGCCGCGGCCCAGCGAGTGGCCACCGCAGGATCGGCCATATCGTCGGCCAGCATGCTGCGACTGAAATCGATAGCAACCACGAGATCGCGGCCCACGGCCACGCCCTTCTCGTCGCTGTTTCCCCAACGCGGCCCGGCCAGGCCCACGACAAGGAGCAGCCATGCCAGTGGATAGGCCAGGCTCAGCCACTGTCGGTGAATCACGGGTTGGGTCAATTGCGCCGCGACCGTGGTGGGCCGCCCAATTCGTACCAGTGCGATCTGCTGCTTTCGCCGTGCCAACTGGTTCAAGATTGCCAAAAGCGGCAGCAGCATCAGTAGCCAAAGCAGCCCTGGTTGGGCGAAGCGAATCTCTTCCAGGAATTCGCGCACATCCACGGCGAAGCCGGCCAATCCGGAGGTGCTGGTAAGAAGCACAACCACAACTCACCACGCCAGTCGTAAAGACTACAGGAATACCAAATGCGACACAGTTTGTGCTTGCATCAGGGCCAGACGCGCCATCGGGTGCGTTCGAGCACGTGTGCCGCCAAAAGAGAGACGACTGCCACAGCCGCGAACCACGAGTAATATTCGAAGTAACGGCGATACTGGAAGCTTTGCACCGGCACTCGCTCGAGTTGATCAATCTCCTTGAACGCGGTCAACATATCTGCCCCGTTCATCGCGGTGAAGGCACGCCCGCCGGTCATATCGGCAATGACTCGCAACGTCTCGCGGCCCTGGGCACGCTCGGCCTGCGTTTCGGGTGCAGCCGTGCTCGGGACATCACCACCGGAATCGATGGTATAAATCTTGTAGCCGAGATTGGCGGCGAGTTGGGCGGCCTCGCGTGGCCGCAACGTCGCTTCAGCACCTTCTTTGGTCTGAATGTGTTCACCATCACTGAGGAGGATTAGAATCTTCTCCTTGACGCTGGCAATGCGTTCCAGGCGAATCACACCCAGCGCGATCGCGTCGCCGATATTGGTGCCGGCATCGACGCCGGGCGCACGCGGTTCCAGCTTTTCGGCCACGCGGAGTAACACCGAGTGATTGAGCGTGAGCGGGCAGACGACTTGCGGAACCGCAGCCAGCGCAATCAGACCAATTTGGTTGGACGGGCGAGCCTCAAACTTGGCTCCCGTGGGGGCTTCTCCGCCAGCCACGAAGTACTGGAACGCTCGGCGGGCCGCTTCCAGCCGACTCACCAGCGGTTCATTCCGCGACCACGCCACCTGGGCTTCCATGCTGTTGCTGATGTCGACAATCATCATGATGGCGATCGCTTCAGCCGGAATGCGAGTGCGCTGATCGGGCAACCGCGGGCCGGCACACGCCACAATCAACGCTAGACACGTTAGCCCGCGCAGGAGTGCCCCACCCCACTGGGCACTCCGCGATCGCCGACCCTGCTCCCCGGCAAAGAGCGATGTATCGCTGAACCGCAAGGCCGGGCGTTGACGACGAACCCACCACCAGACGACGAACGCCGACAGTGGAATCAGCCACAAGAATTCGGGGTTGGCGAACCGCATCATCTCAAGATACACGGCCACCCATAACATGGTTAGCACTGCCCCGCGCGAGAACCTTTCGCGTGACCACCCCACGGTGTTCGGAATGCTGCCATTCGATTACGACGCGATCATCCTCGGTGCCGGTGCGGCCGGGTTGATGGCCGCCATCCATGCCGCAGAGCGCGGCCGGCGCGTGTTGCTTCTGGAAAAGGGCAAGAAGGCGGGTGTCAAGATTCTGATGTCGGGTGGGACGCGGTGCAACATCACTCACGATTGCGACGTTCGCGGTATCATCGCCGCATTCGGGCCAAACGGGAAGTTCCTGCACTCACCGCTCGCAGCGCTGGGGCCACGCGAAACCGTTGCGTTCTTCGAAGCCGAAGGAGTTGCGACCAAGATCGAAGACAGTGGGAAAGTCTTCCCGGTCAGCAACCGGGCAATCGACGTGCTGGACGCCCTGCACCGCCGGCTCACCCGCAGTGACGCAAAGCTCGCATTGGGTGAACCCGCCCGAGAAGTGGTTGCCAATCCCGAGGGCGGCTTTCGGATCAGCACGCCGTATCGAGCTTTGACGTGTGAAAAGGTGCTCATCACGACCGGTGGTCGCTCGTACCCGGGCTGCGGCACCACTGGTGATGGCTACGCATTTGCGGCCACGTTTGGGCACACGATTGTTCCGCAGCGGCCGGCGTTGGTGCCGCTCACGGTGCAGGTTCCCTGGGTGAATGAACTCCGTGGAGTGACATTGCCAGACGTAAACTTGAAGGTGCTTGGCCCCAAGGGGAAAGCCTTGGCCACGCGGCGCGGGGGGTTGCTCTTTGCCCACTTCGGGCTCACCGGCCCGGCACCGCTTGATGTCAGCCGGGCGGTAAGCAGTCACCCGAATCCCCATGCGCTGCAACTGGAACTCGATCTCCTCCCGGGAGAGCCCGAAGCGGCGCTCGATGAGTTCTTGCGTCTGGAAAGTGTCGCCAGCGGCAAGCAATTGCTCGCGGGCATTCTCGCCTCGCGGCTCACGCGCCGGCTGGCCGATCAACTCATCCTGCTCGTGGGTCTTCCGCTCGATCGGCGAGCCGCAGCATTGCCAAGATCCGATCGGCAGAACCTGGTGGCAGCGGTCAAGCGACTCCGACTGCCGGTGCGGGGCACTATGGGCTACGAAAAAGCGGAAGTGACCGCTGGCGGCTTAGCACTCGACGAAGTCGATTCCCGCACCATGCAGAGCAAGAAGCACGCGGGGCTTTACTTCGCCGGCGAGGTGCTCGACCTCGACGGCTGGATCGGGGGCTACAACTTCCAATCGGCCTGGAGCACGGGCTGGCTCGCCGGTCGGGAACTGTAAGGGCTTCAAGGTGCGCCAATTCTCGGCTTGGGAATGGTCTCGATCTGTGGCACACCGTTTAACCCTTTGACCGGTGTGTCGAACACCGTGTCCTTCGCCGATTCCGCACTCGCTTCTGCAACCACCCCGGCTGTGGCCCCGCGTCGCCGACTTCCCAACTTCGAGAACCATCCACTGAAGCGCTTCGCTCTCACGCTGAAATCGTCCCACAGGGAATATGCCACCGGGGTCACCAGAAGCGACAGTAAGAGCGATAGCATTTGCCCACCCAGAATCACCTTGGCCATACTGGCGCGAGCACCGGCACCGGGCCCACGACCGGTAGCAATCGGGATCATGGCCGCGACCAGCATGATCGTGGTCATCAAGATTGGGCGGAGCCGTGTCTCGTTCGCCTTCAGAATCGCCTCGTCGCGTGGCATTCCTCGGGAACGTAGCACATTGGTATAGTCCACTTGCAGAATGCCGTTCTTCTTGACGATCCCAAACAGCATGAACAGCCCGATCATCGCATACACATCGAGCGGCGTTCGCAGCAAGAACAACGAAACCAGTGCAAACGGCAACGTGAGCGGCACCGCCAGGAGGATGGTGATCGGGTGAACGAGGCTCTCGAACTGGGCCGCCAGGATCATGTACATGAAGATGAAGGCGAGCACAAATGCCAGCGCGAAGTTGGCGTTCGAGTCGGCCATCAGTTTGGCTTCACCCAGAAACTCGTAGCGGTACTCGGTCGGCATCTCGAGCGACTTCACACACACGGCGACTTCGGGCAGGACATTGCCCAGCGCGACACCTGGAGCGAGGTTGCACTGAACGCCGATTTGCCGCTGACGATTGTAGCGCTCGATCGTGGCCGGCCCACGGGCCGGAACCACACTGGCGATGGTGCGCAGTTCGATGAGCTGACCCGTGAGTGTGGGCACCGTCAGTTCATTCACCGCCGAAGGGCGGTCGCGGCTTTCGAGGTCGGCCCGCAGCCAGACATCGTACTGGTCGCTCCCCTCCTTGTACTTGGTGACCGGCTCACCACCGACGAGTAACCCCAGTGCCGTGGCAATCCCTTGCACCGAAACATTCTGGTCGGCAGCGCGATCGCGGTTCACGCGCACTTGCAATTCGGGGCTGCGGCTCGCGGCGTTGGTGTCCACATCCGTGAACGTCCCGGGTTGCGAACGCATCCATTTCACCACCTGCCCCGCGTATTCTTCGAGCTTCTCGCTATCGGGACCACGAAGGCTGATATCGAGCTGGGCATTCTTGAAGGCACTGGAACTGAACAGCTTCACGTCCTGGACTGCGGTCCGCAGGTCCGGGTAATCGGCGAGGATCGATCGAGCGTCGGCCATGGCATCGCGCTGATTGAAGTTGCGCTTGGTCAGGTCGATCATTCGGCAGTACATGTTCACCTGAGTCACATCGCCTTGCCCCTTCGGCGACTTCCCATCGGTTGGCCCGATCGTGGTGAACACGTTGGTGACACCGCGGATCTGGCGGAACCGTTCCTCCAGTTCGGCGCACTGGATCTCCGCTTCTCGGAGCGTGGTTCCTTCCTTGAGCGTAATCGCCACTTCGAACTCGCTCTGATCGTCCTTCGGAACGAAATCGGTTCCCACCAACATGAACAGCGCGGGCGTGCTCGCGAAGGTGAGCAACGTGGCCACCACGATGACCCAGCGGTGCCGTAGCGACCATGCCAGAGTGCCGACATAGCGACGGGTCAACCACCCCACACGCTTTTGATGGGTCGCACCCACCTTGTGGACCGGCTTGAGAAACCGCGCACACAGCATCGGTGTCAGTGTGAAGCTCACGACCATGCTGAGCAGAATGGCGAACGCGACAACGAAACCAAAGCTGTTGAAGAACCGCCCCACCTGGCCAGACATGAACGCGATCGGTGCAAAGATCACGGCCAGCGACAGCGTGGTTGCCAGCACTGCAAGCGCGATCTCGCTGGTAGCCGAACTCGCGGCTTCCAGCCCGGTTTTCCCGTACTCTTCCATGTGACGGAACACGTTCTCCAGCACCACCACCGCGTCGTCGATTACGATGCCAACCGCCAGGATGAGCCCCAGCAGCGTCATGTTGTTCAGACTGAAACCCATCAGGTCCATGAATGCGAACGTGCCGATGATGCTGGTGGGCACGGCGGTTGCCGCGATGAGTGTCGTGCGCCAGTCGCGGATGAACAGAAAGATGGTTCCCGCCACCAAGAACGCCGCCAAGACGAGGTGGAACTTCACTTCCTCAATCGAGCCCTTGATGAACTTCGATTGATCGCGGATCACCTCCAGTTGAATATCGGCGGGGAGTGTGGCCTTGATCTTTTCCAGCCGCGCTTTGACGGCGTCGGCCACAGCGACCGTATTCCCACCCGATTGCTTTTGCACCACCAGGCTCACGGCCACGTTGCCATCGAGCCGCGACTTGCCGCGCGGCTCTTCCACACCGTCGGTCACGGTGGCCACGTCTTTCAGCCGGATCGTGTGCTTCGAGCCATCATCGCCCGTGCGCGTGGCAATAATGATGTCTTCGAAATCGCGAGGTGTCTGAATGCGGCCAATGGTGCGCAAGCCAAACTCGGTACCGCCCGAGTCGACCTTCCCACCGGGAAGTTCCAGGTTCTGAGTCACCAGCGAGCGCCGCACATCTTCGACCGAGAGCTTGTGCGCGTTGAGCAGTTCCGGCCGCACGGTCACGTTCACAGCGCGGGTCTCGCCACCGACCAGCACCACGGCCCCAACACCCGTCACCGCTTCCAGGTCTTCCTTGAGCAACTTCTTGGCAATCTCCGTGACTTCCCGCAGCTTCCGCTCGCGGCCACCCGACACCGCAATCGTGACAACCGGCGCGGCATCGAGGTTGAACTTCTCGACAACCGGCGGATCGGTCCCGAACGGCAAGCGTGGCAACAGCGTGGAAACTTTGTCGCGCACATCCTGGGCCGCAATGTCGCCGTTCTTCTCGAGTTTGAAGCCCACCACAACTGTGGACACGCCTTCCCGCGTGGTACTCCGCAACTCATCAATACCGGAAACCGTGTTCACCGCTTCTTCAACCGGCTTGGTGACCGACGATTCCATTTCTTCAACGCTCGCACCACGCAGCGTGGTCGTGATCACCACCACGGGTACATCGACATTGGGAAACAGTTCGACGCCAAGCCGGTTGTACGAGGCCAGCCCGAGCACCACCGGCCCCATCATGAGCATGGTGGTGAACACCGGCCGGCGAATGCAAATATCCCAGATAGCCATGCCCGTGATTCCTGAGTGAAAGCAATGCCGTGCCCCACAACGCAATACCGCACACCCCAGCCGTGACCGGCCCGCAACGCCCGACCCTGTCGCATCAGCGAATGCGAATCGCCGCGCCATCGACCAGTTGCGTTTGCCCACTGGTAATGACGCGATCGCCGGCTTTGAGCGCCCCCGTCACTTCCACCCATTCCTTGTCGCGCAGACCCAGCGACACCTCGACAGCGCGAGCGGTGTTCCCTTCCGCAATGAAGACCTTGTTGACTCCGGCAAACGACACCACGGCACCCAGGGGAACGGTGAGCACGCCCGAATCGGTCCGCGTCAGGATCTCGGCCTTGGCGAAGCCGCCCGTGCTGAGGGCTCGGTTCCAGTTCGGCACCTCGACCTCGGCCACGAATGTTCGGTTCGAAGGGTCAACTGTTGGAAATACCCGCGCCACGGTTCCCGGGAACGTCCGGCCCGGATACGCCTCGACGAACAACTTGACGGGCATTCCGACCTTCACCTCGGGCTTGTGCTTCTCCGGCACGGTCGCATGCAGTTTGAGAATATGATCCATGACCAGACGGTATGCGTTTGTGACGGGCATCGAGCGAATCATCTCACCCTGCGAGACCATGCGTGCGGCAACCGAGTAGCGTAATGGCGTCGCGGCATAGCCAAGCACCGCTGCATACACTGAACAATCGAACGGTACGGGCGCGAACAGTTTGGTTTCACGCAGGCGATCGCGGGCATCGTCAAGAATGGCCTTGAGCCGGCGAGCGTTGGCCAGCGTCACACGGGCTTCGGTTTCCGCAAGATCGACACCTGTCTGCGCGACCTTCACACGGGTTCGAGACGAATCGAGAATCTGAGCCGAACCGACACCGCGCGAGTTCTCGAACTCGGCTCGCGCCAGCTCCTTTTCAGCCAGTTCGAACGTGGCCCGAGCCTGTGCGACCGAATCGACTTTCGTGAGGTGCAGCAGAAACAGTTCATCGGAATCCGGCAACTGCGCCAGCTTCAGCTTGCGGAGTTCACCCTCGAACGCCGGGCGGGCCTGGGCAATCGCATTCGCGTAATCCGTTTCATCGAGTTCGAGCAACACTTCGCCGGGCCGCACCAATTCACCTTCCTGCTTGAGTGTGCGCACAACGCGGCCATCGACCTTGGGCGCGAGCAGCACATCTTCCTGCGCGTGCAGTGTCCCGAACACGGGAACCGTGCGTTGCAGTTCCACGAAACTGACCGGTGTCACAGTCACCGGGACCGGGGCAACTTCGCCCGTGTTGGTTGTGCTCGCGGATTTCGGTGCGCATGCTGGCAGCGCCAGAACGAACGCGAACAGGAGAAGCGTTCCCCAAGTGAACGACTGTGCCGGACGCGGTAACGTCGTCATCACTTTCTCTCCGCTTGCCGTTGTCGCTCGGTGTCGGTCAGAATGCCGTGAAGAATCACATCCACGACATCGTGCGTTTGCTCGTCCGGGTCCGCCGTTCGGCCCGACAATAGGTTCGTCAGAATGGTGCCATAGAGCAGATCGCCCATGACATCGAAGAAGCGATCCAGCGGAATCGGCCGGATCCGACCCGTCTCCATGAGCCGGGTGAAGAACTCCCGGTGCTTGCACGCCTGCTCGTCGTCTTCCTTGTTCGCAAAGTAGAGCGGGCGGTGGTGATGCCGGAATGCCGCACGTTCCTGGATGAACAGCTCGGCCATTTCGCGGCGGCGGTGGAAGAAGCTCAGATAAGCCCGGACGGCCTCGGTCAACGTTGCCAGAGGTTCAAGTGGCAGCGCCAACACGCGATCCATCTCCGCTGTCAGCTCATCCAGCCCGCGCTCCACGGCGGCCAGGAAGAGCTTCTCCTTGGTCGGAAAGTAGCGGTAGACCGTGCCGTTGCCCACACCCACGCGGTTGGCAATCGTTTGAACCAGCGTGTTCGCAAAGCCATACTCAGAAAATACTTGTGCCGCCACATCCAGGATCTGCGCCCTGCGGCGAACCTCCAGATCGGGATCACGCGGGCGACCAACCTTCGAACGGGGTTCTTTGGGTTCCGTGGCCATAACAACACAACCGCGGCGTGAGCTGAATAGTTAACGGATTAGTCCGTCCGGTAAATAATAGGCAGTTGTGAGAAATCCGACAAGGGCAACTCCCACAGCGGACCAAACTGTTTCCACGTACCCATTCGGACCCCGGGCGACTAGAATTGGTTCATCCCGCCTGAACGGTACGCACGCATGCCCGTTGACTGGTCTCCGCTGGTCGAGCTCTTACGCAAGCACGAACGGCCCCTGCTGATGACCCACATCCGCCCCGATGCGGATGGCCTCGGTGCGCAGCTCGCGCTCCATGAGGCACTCACCCAAATGGGCAAGAAGCCGCGTGTCGTCATTGGGAGCAAGCTCCCACCGCGCTACGGCTTCCTGGACCCGCACCGGAGTGTGATCGAAGACTTCCAGCCCGCCAAGGTCGCGGATACCGATCTGGCGATCGTGCTCGACACGGGAACCTGGAACCAACTTGGGGACTTTGGCGACTGGCTGAAGGGATCACCCTTGCCGCGAGCGGTCGTCGATCATCACCGCACACAAGACGATCTGGGTGGTGCGCAGTTCGTCGATATTACGGCGGAATCGACGGGGCGGTTAGCGCACGAGATCATCGTGGCCCTCGGAGCCAAGATCACCCCTGCGATGGCGAATCACCTGTTCATGGCTGTTGCAACCGACACGGGGTGGTTCCGACACCCCAACGCGACACCTGCAACGTTCACGCTGGCCGGGGAATTGATGGCGGCGGGTGCAACCCCCACGCTGCTCTACGAACACCTGTACGAAGCCGCACCATTGGCTCGACTGCGTCTGGTCGGGGTCGCACTGGAGCGGTTGCAGGTGCGTTGTGCCGGGCAGGTGGCTTTCACCGAGATCTATCTGAACGATTATCCCTGCACTGGCTCGGTGCCTGGCGATACCGAAGACCTGATCAACTACCCGCGGAGCGTTGAGGGAGTCGAAGTGGCGCTGGTGTTCATCGAGCAAGTCGATGGTGGCACCAAGGTCAGTTTCCGGGCGCGGTCGCGGGTCGATGTCTCGAAGTTGGCCGAGCGATTCGGCGGTGGTGGCCACCGGCTCGCAAGCGGAGCCCGAACCAACAAGCCTCTGGCCGAAAGCCGCGACGAAGTTCTCGCGGCTGTTGAAGCCGCACTCACGGCTGTTGAAGCTTAACGCTCCCAGACTTTCCTGGCTCACGCTGCCAGCGCACACCCGGAATTTGCAACTTTACTCCGTCGGGAGTTTCCCATGTCGACACCCAACACATTCTGCCTGCGCAACCTCCCGTTCCCGGCCAAGTTAGTGGTCACCTGCTTCTTGTTGGCCGTGGGTGGCGGTTATGTTGCGGCGATGGTGCAATTGCACTTCCAGGACTCCCGAACCGGCGAAGCCATGCCCACGGTGCACGATGTGGTGCTCAAGTTCACCGGGAAGAAGTGGTTAGAGACGGAACCGCCGAAGCCCGAGAGCAAGTTCGTGAAACTGATCACGGCACCGGAAGTAGGCCCACCGTTCAACGGTTCGGGCACCATGTCGCCGGCGTTCTTCAACAAGGACGATGGGGAATTCAACAAGATCGTGCGGGGCAGCGAGGATCAGCGTGCGCGTCTGCGGGCCGAACGCGAAGGTGAACGCAGCGCTCTGGTGTTGTGGGCCAAAGCGCCAGCCGAAGAACGCAAGAAGGCGTTCGAGGACGATCACTTTGGTATCGCGGTTGAGGCCATGCCGCGCGCCATCACGACTCGGTTCAAGAGCCCCGATGGTGCCGTGCTGGTGCGCTCGATCATCAATGCTCGTTGCGGCCGTTGCCACGGGAAAGGTGGAGCGCAGGAAGGAATACCGCTGGAATCCTACGAGCAAATCGACAAGTACCTGAGTGTGCCGGCCACCGTGACCGTGAAAGCGGGTGGCGACTGGGTGAAGGTCGAGGAGCCGATCAGCCTGGAGAAACTCACCCAATCAACCCACGCCCACTTGCTCAGCTTTGCCATGCTCTTCTCACTCACAGGGTTGGTGTTCGCGTTCACCTCGTACCCCGCGGTGCTGCGGTGCATTCTCGGTCCGTGGGTACTCATTGCGATCGTCTCGGATGTCTCGCTGTGGTGGCTCGCCCGATTGAGCAGCGAGTGGGGGCCTTACTTCGCGATGGCCATCCTGGGCACTGGTGGTGCCGCGGGCTTGGGCTTGGTCGCTCAGATTCTTCTGAGCTTGTTCAACATGTACAGTTGGAAGGGCAAGGCCGCGCTGCTGCTCGTTTTCGCCCTCAGCGCAGGTGCCGCCAGCCTGGTCGTCGTCAATGTGATCGCTCCGGGATTGAAGGCGAAGAAGGAACAGTTGAACGCCCAGGTACAAGGCGAAAGCCCGGAGCCCGCGAAGAAGGAACCAGAGCCGAAAGACAGCACTCTGCCACAGGCCAAATCGGTGCCACTCTTGCAGAAGCTCATGACCATCCCGGCGGGCACCGCAGTGACGGACCTGAAGTGGAAAGGCGACCTGGAGGGAGGAATGGCTCGTGCGTTCTTCGACAAGGATGAAGGCAAGGAATATGCCTCACTCTTGAAGGGCGATGACCTCACCGACGCGGAGAAGCAAACGCTGACGGCCGAACGCCACGGCGAACTGGCCTCGTTCCTGGCCTGGATGCAATCGCCCGACGCCGAGCGGAAGAAAGCCTACGACAGCGACCTCTTCGAGCTTCCGCCGAACCTCGCTAGCCAACCGATCACCGGTTACTACAAGGCCAACCCGAAGGCGGTGAAGGTGCGCACCATGATCATGAATCGGTGTGCCATCTGCCACCAGAAGGATGGCGACAAAGACGATGCCCGACTCGACACGTATCCGGGCATTCTGAACTATCTGAAGTGATGGATCGGTCCTAAAAGCCGCGCGTGAACCTGACTGGAATCGGCGTGTCCTTCTGTTACCACGGGGGGACAAGCCGATTGGCGACGGCACCTGTCTCGAACACAGGCGAGCGATGAGCCTTGGGGGTTCAACTCCCTCTCCCTCCGCTGCAATCTCACTTCAAGCGGTAAACGCGGTACACCGGGTCGGCATGCACCTCTTCGAGGTATTCCGCAATGAGTGGCTTCGTGGCCGGTATCACCACATGCGTAATTCCCTCGCTGCGCAGTTCCTGCACTCGATCGGTATCCAACCAGTTCGCGTCGTACCACGCTTCGCACTGACGAACCCGCCGATGCCACTCGATCATCTCGGTATCGCGGTACGGCACGGACTTGAAATCGACATAAATGGGCGTCCCTGTGAGAAGCCGGAAACGCTGAAGATCGACCGGGATGAGGTTGGAGCCCGGTTTCGGTCGAGGCGGTGGCGTGAACGTGCTGGAAGCGGTGCCGCGGCCCGTTCCGACCGCCGGGAAGCCAATTGGTAGCAGATACACGTTGTTCGGCTCACTGTGATTCCGGACATACTCATACAGCTCGCGTTCGGTATCCGGCGTGCGGTAGCCCAGCCGTGCCGTCATTACGACCACACCACCAACCACCAGCGTGAGCATCACCAGTCCAGCCAGTGCCGTGGCAACCCGAGAACCCGCCGTTCCACCGCTGAGCCACACCGCCAAGCGAGCCATGATGACCGCCGTGGCCACGGGAACCAGCACCGCCGAAACCCGCCAGGGGAACAGTAACGCCAGCGTCTGGCTGCCATTCTCGTACTGAATCAGAGACAGCGCCAGGCCGATCGTGGCCGCCAGCAGCAGCACCAGGAACAGCCGTGTTCGCCACAGCAACGCAATACCGAGTGCAGCCCAGGCGATCTGGAAGCCATCGACCGGAGCGAACCAGCGGTCGATCCGGCAATGATGCGGGATGCGGATCTCGGCCAGGATTCGCTGCGATTCGGCAAACGTCGTCGGATTGGATGGCCCGAACGTGAAGAGCGTAAACGCGGTGGCCGGTATCATGGT
>JBGTAO010000278.1:0-6179 GCA_041749835.1 Gemmata sp.
GCTGGGGCTGGGGGGCTTACCTATTGCCTTATCTCGAACAGGATGCCGCATTCCGAATGATCGATTTCGCGGCACCCACGGTCGGTACAGCGGCGGCATCAGTCCGCACACAACCGATGCCAATGTATCGGTGCCCATCGGATGCTCTTGCAGGGAACTACAGTATTTACACACTCGGCGGCATTTATCTCCTGGATGCAGCTACCAACAGCTATACCGCCAACTACGGTGCGAAGGGTCATCTCACGGCTTCGCCCGCTGACGGAAATGGGTTATTCGCGCGCAATAGCCGAATCAAGCTCTTGGACGTAACTGATGGTACCTCGAACACGATTGCAATTGGTGAGAAAGCCGCACTCTTTGCACGGGCTCCCTGGGTCGGTGTGGTCAACGAAGGGACAATGCGGACCAGCCCCGGGGCTCCAGTGTACCAAGCCCGGATACACCCGCATCAACCGATGGTCATGGCACGAGTCGGCGAGAAAGCTCTGAATGATCCCTGGTCCGAACCATACGATTTCTTCACTCCGCATCTGGCCGGCATGAACACCCTGTATGCAGATGGTTCTGTCAGGATCTTGCGAACAAGTACTGCCGTTGAAGTCTTTCAGGCACTGGCGACCCGTGCCGGCGAAGAAGTCGTAACATTTGGCGATTGAGTGTGATGAACCCACGACACAGAACGTCGATGCTCGGTCTGGCCTTTCTCATGACCCTGGCCACTGGGTGCACCGAACGTCCGAGCGCGCCCCCACTGACAGCAGAAGCCGTTTACGTCAACGACGATGTCGGAGTCCGTTTCCTCTCGCCTGCAAACTGGGTGATGCAATCACGCGCCAATCTCCCGAATCGACCCTTGCAGAAACCGATTGTGCTTGTCTCCTATCAGCGGGCCGATGCTCAAACGCCCGCCGAGTTCGCTGTGATTGCGACGGAGTTGGCGGCCGGTTCGGATGTGGACACGTTCATCACGAATTTTCGGGTGGGGTCGGACGAATGGTCGGTCCAGGACGAACCCAAGGCGATCACGGTGAACGCTCATGCGGCGACACGGTTCGTTACCACCCGGAAGAAGGAGAACGAATCGATCACACGCGAAGCGACCGTGTTTCACCGTGGCAATCGTGCCTTTGTCTTTCTTGTGACCTACGGTGCTTCGGAGCCTGCTAGCCGCGATGCGGTTCGCACGAGCTTGGAGAGTATCAATTGGTCGAAGTGATACTCTCCACCCGAGGGTTACTTTTTGAGGGGTAGTGTGGGGTCGATAAGTCGTATGGCTCGTTGAGCGGCGGCACTCACGTCAGCATCGGGGTCGTTGGAAAGTGCCGCCACGGCTGGCAGCGCATCTCTGGCAACAACTCCCATTTGTCCCAGCGCACGAACGGCATCGCGTCGGACTCGGGGAACCGAATCTTGCAACGCAGTCACCAAGGCCGGAATACCTGCTCGGGCCAGGGGACCGATATCTCCCAGTGCTTCAGCAGCATGTTCACGCACTTGAGAATCCGGATCTGCAACCGTTAACTTGGCCAGTTCGGGTACGGCCAAGAGAGCAGGTTCTCGAATCTTGCCCAGCGTGCGTGCGGCTTGCCATTTCACTGTGGGATCAGTCTGGGCCAGTAACTCGATTAATCGGGGGACAGCCGGCGCTGCAACTGGTCCGAATCGAGAGAGCGTGCGAATTGCATCGATATCCGGCAGCACGGCAATGAGTTCGGGGATTGCCTCCTCAGCTTCTGGTGCGAGTTCTCCGACGGCTCGAATGCAGACACCGCGAACCAGTTGATTCGGATCAGCAATTCCCTGGACCAATGCAGCAGTAGACGGGCGGGCCGGTTTCCCAATCAAACGCAGAGCATCTGCGGCTCGCCAGCGGGCTTCCGATTGTTGTGAATTGTTCAGTATCCAAATACACATCGGCACCGATTCCGCTTGCCCTGCGACCAGTGATTCGAACGCAGAAGCTGCTGCCGGTGAATCGCCTGCCGACAGATCGCGATTCCAGGCCGTGGCCGAGCGATCATGGTAAAACGGCTCGCCCTTGATCCAACCTTGAACCCGTGCCGTAGGGTCGAAGCGGATCGCTAGCACCAGCCCGATTCCCAGGAGTAGGAAACCCAGTAACAGCACCCACCGTTTGCGAACTCCGGTCATGAATCGGGCTCCTGTGGTAGTTGCAAGCAGAAGAGCGTAACAATTCCCGTGTTGCCGGTTTGGAGTTCCGCGGTCACAAAGAGTTGGCCGGACTGAATCACAGGTGATGAAAAAGCCAATGCCGCACTGCCGGGCCGTGCCAGCTCGTACCGCCACAGTTCTGTTCCGTCGCGTTGGAGGCAGACGACTCGACCCGGAACTGAAACTGCATAAATCCGTTCATCCACCACGATTGGTCCTGCCACGACTGGCCCGCCCATGTCCACCCGCACCTGTTCCGTGCCCTGGCCTGTGAGCACCGTGAGGAAGCCATCACGTGATCCAATCACGACATCATCACCAGCAACGGCAGCTCGGCCAAAGATGGCATCCTGCGCCGAAAAGCTCCAACACAGCTCACCCGTTTCCAGATCGAGACAAACCAGCTGACCAGCGGGCTTGTCCGGTGGTTGTGCGGATCGTGTGAGCCTACCGTTGCCAAGTCCAACGTAGACTCGCTTGTTGTTGATACACGGCGGTCCCCATGCAGGGAGATTGACCGGTGTCCGCCAGAGTGGTTTACCACTGTGCAGATCCAGCGCGATGACCTGGGAATTCTGAAAGCGCCGGTTCGTGCCACTGCCGACAATCACTCGCCCGGCTGCCACAGCGGGTGTGGAATCGACATGCACTTCGCCCTCGAACTGCCAGCGCGGTTCGCCGGTTGCGCTGTCGCATGCAATCACGCCGTCGTTGCCAGCGGGGAAAACCACAATGCCATCCGCGAGCGCAGGAGACCCTTCGATATGATCACCAGCGAAATGTGCCCAAATCGGTTTCCCTGAATTTGCGTCGAGGCACTGGAGCCGACACGAGAAGCTGGCGTGCATCCCCTCGCCGAAGTACAGCTTTCCAGCTCGAAGAATCGGTGACGAGGCCGTCGGGAGCATTTCGCCGTCGCGGTCAAAAGTCCACTGAATCCGACCAGTGCTTCGATCGAGCGCATAGAGCGTTCCGTATTGTTGGAACCCCTTGGTATGCGCTGCAGCGAGGTAAACGGTATTGGTCGAGACGCAGGGAGCAGCCACGACGGACCCAGAATGTGGTGCTTCGAAGACCCAGGCGAGACGGGGCTGTGTCGCTGCTGGTGCGGTTGGAATGAGATCTGATTCACGATAGCTCAGATACACCCCACAAAGTGCCAGCGCTGCCAGTCCCAGCACCATGAGAGCTCGCGCCATAACAGCTTTCACTTGTGACGGGGTATCGGCTTCATTCCCACCCTAACGAGAGTATGGCGCACTTCGATCACAGGGAACAGGCTGTCGCGTGGGAACTTCGGCGCGGTACCATGTGTACACGAACTTTAGCCCGAATCTGGAGAGAACATGATGCGAATGTTACTGGGTCTTCTGCTTGTAGGTGGCACTTCCCAGGCGATACCCGCAGCGGATTTTGAGCAAGACAAACTCCAAAACTGGCACCACTGGCGTGGCCCCAATGCGAATGGCACCGCTCCCAAAGCGGACCCACCCGTGAAATGGGATGCCGAGACGAATCTGAAATGGAAAGCCGAGCTGAAAGGGAGAGGGAGCGCAACGCCGGTGGTTTGGGGCGAGCGGATCTTTGTGTTAACGGCGGTGAAGACCGACCGCGAAGCAACAGCAGAAGAGTTGCCAAAGCCCGATCCACGCTTCAAGCATAACACGGTTCCACCCAAACACTTTTACCAGTTTGTGGTGATGTGCTTCGATCGCAAGACGGGGAAGCTCCTTTGGGAGAAAGTTGCGGCTGAACGAGTCCCGCACGAAGGCACGCATGATAGCCATACCTATGCGGGCGGGTCACCAACCACGGATGGCCAACACCTCTATGCCTGCTTTGGGTCCTTCGGCACCTATTGCTACGACTTCGAAGGCAATCTCAAGTGGAGTCGCGATCTCGGACGGCTGCACACGCGCCTGGGCTGGGGTGAAGCGGTTACGCCCGTGATCGAAGGCACATCGCTACTGCTGAATTTCGATCAGGAAGCCGATTCGTCCCTGTATTGTCTGGACTCGCAAACGGGCAAAACGAAATGGCAGGCCAAGCGCGACGAAAAGTCGAGCTGGAACACACCACTCGTCGTGAGCCAGGGTGGCAAGAAGCAAGTGATCCTGAATGGTACCACCCGAATTCGTAGTCACGATCTGGAAACCGGGGATGTGGTCTGGGAGTGCGCGGGGATGACGGTAAACCCGATTCCGTCTCCAATCCAATTTGGCGACTCGGTCATTTGTATGAGTGGTTATCGCGGTTCGGCTGCGGTGTCCATTCCACTTGCATCACGGGGTGATCTCGGTGAATCCGGCAAAGTGAACTGGCGCTATAGTGTGGGTCTACCTTATGTTCCGTCTCCGGCACTGGTCGGTGATCGCCTCTATTTCACCGCAGTTTACGATAGCCTCCTCACCATCCTGGATGCCAAATCCGGAAAGCCCGTGCTCGCGAAGGAACGTCTCCCGCAGATGAAGAGCTTTTATGGTTCACCACTCGCAGCAGCGGGGCGAATCTATCTGACAGATCAATCGGGTACCACGATTGTGCTGAAGGCCGCTGATAGCCTCGAAGTGATAGCTGTGAACAAACTCAGCGACACGATCGATGCTTCACCAGTAGCCGTCGGGAAACAACTGTTGTTGAGAGGTACGAAGTATCTTTACTGTCTCGAAGAGAAATAAGGGTGACCTGAATCAACCTTCCCCAACTCGCAAGAATCCGGAGCGCTTTCGATAGCGATGCCCAACCCGGAGTTCGTGTACTTCGGGCCGATAGTGAAAAAGCCACTCAACTACCTGCTCGATTTCCCCCGTGAGGCGATCTGGCTTCGCTCCATCCGGGTGAAATCGGCGTCACGAGAGGCCGACCGCACTGCCGCACGGTCCAAATGCTGCCCGGCGTCACCCGGTTGAACCTCACGATCCGCCTCTGCCGCAACGCCGACTGTGCTGCGTTCCACAAGCCCTTCCGCCCCGAATCCGAGGGATCGTTCGCACTCCCACGTCACGAGTTCAGGTTCGATGTCCTCGCATGATCGACCGGGGTCTAACGGCGACGGCACAGATGTGGCCGCCGATCCGTCGAGCATTCGGGTGGGTCCATCGTGCGGCTCACATTGTGGGTCTGGAGAAGACTCCGGGTTCGGCGATCCAGGCTCAACTGAGCGGGCTGTTGAGTGGGATGACAGCACATCGAAAGCGAGTCGGCACGCTGAGTGAGGGGATCGATCACTTTGTGAAGGTGAGCCGGTGTTACTGGCCGTGTCTGTTCTCATGCGATGAGATAGCCGATTTACCGCGGAAGAACAACAACCTAGAGCAGGCGTTTGGGACACACCGGTATCACGAGCGTCGGGCGACGGGTCGCAAGGGGGCGAGCCCGGCGTTGGTGCTGCGGGGAGAGGCCAAGTTGGTGGCAGGGCTGGCGACGCGACAATAGGAGGTGACAGTTTGTAATTTAGCCGAGGCGGATCGAGGAGCCTGGAAGAGACTGCGGTCCGAATTGGAGACCCGACGGGAACGCCGCGTCGAGCGAAATCAGTTCCGGAAGGATCACGACGGCCATCTAAAAGCACACGAAAACAAACTCATCCAGTCACGTTTGCCGAACTAGCTTTGTTGGGTGTCGGTGTCGTCGGCGTGCGACTGGATGGTGACCGCGAGGGCGTCGCGGACGAGTTTGCGTCCTTGGGTGAGCGCGAGTTGTCCGCAGGCGGCCAGAACGGTGCCGTGGGGTGCAGTGGCAGCAGTGTGACGCAGGGCGGATGCATAGACTATCGCCTATTCAAGGATCAGGCGTTCCGCATTGGCAATCGATGGTCAGCGTTGGCATCCCTGCCTCTTGAGTCTGAATTGCACCGCAAATACCATACCCATTTCTCCGTGCCAAAATCTACTAACGGGGCACCCTTTTCGAAAAATTCACCTATCTTTTTTGGAGTCGCTGCGTTTAGTCTTTTTGGTTGATGGGGGTGGACCCCAGCATTGAGGAAGATTGCGAACAATACT
>JBGTAO010000279.1:0-4728 GCA_041749835.1 Gemmata sp.
GCGCGCCCGGGCCCGGGCGACGCGGCACGAAATCGATCAGGTTGCCCAGTACCAGAAAGAGCAACTGAGCCATCACAAAGAGGCCAATCATCACCGCGAGAAAACTCGGGGGTCGTGCAGACGCCGGAACCACGAAGACTCCCCAGTTACCCGGGGCCCGTGCGTGAGCGTCTCACGAACCGCCGGCGAAGATCGTTCGACCGCCATCGACCGGCAAGCAGACGCCAGTGAGGAAATCGTTCTCGACGAACTGTAGCACGGCCTTGACGACGTGGTCGGGCGAACCTTCACGCTTCACCAACGTGGCAGCAACAACTTCCGCTTTTTCGCCTGGCGGAAGATCGGGTGGGAGCATCACCGGGCCGGGTAACACTGCATTGACACGCACGTTGGGGTTCCGCGTTCCCAACTCGACAGCGAAGACTCGGGTTAACCCCGGGATGGCTGCTTTGCTCGGAAAATAGGCAGCGTAGTCCGTGTAGGGGCGGACATCAGCCCAATCTCCCAGATTCACGATGCAGCCCCCTTCAGGCTGTTGGACCATCGCAAGACCGACTTGTTGACACATCAGAAAGGTGCCCAGTGTGTTGGTTTCAAAGTGGGTGACCACATCGTGAGCGTTCACGTCTTCCAACCGTTTCCGATTCCAAATCGCGGCACAGTTCACCAGCACATCGATCCGCCCCCACTGGGCCTGAACTTCGGCCACCAGAGCTTTCACGGCGGTCTCCTGGGTCAGATCCGCCTGCACGACATGTGTTGGAACTCCATAGGTACTGTTGAAGTGGCGAGCGGTTGCGGCGGCTTCTGTGGCCGAGCTTCGGTAGTGGATTGCCAGCGCGTGGCCCCGGGCCGCCAGACCTTCGGCAACATGGTAGCCCACCCGACGTTTGCCGCTCCCTGTGATGATTGCAACTTTCGCAATGGCCATCATTGGTCCTCAAGATGTGTCGCGCGGCCGATTCCGTCGGGTGACGACTCAGTCAAAGCCGCGAAGCTTTGCAGGATCTGGGCGAAACGAATGTCCGAAATCACAGGCTCGGAGCCCGCCGTATCCACTGGTGCTTCGAGTTGCACCCACGACTTGCACCCGGCATATTCTGGCCGTTCCGCCTGCAACACTTCGGACGCCAATTGATAGACTCGCACCACGAGAGCAAACAAGCCAGGTGTTCGGTATTGAAACCGTTGGTGCACCACTTCGCTTGACCACACATGAAGTGGCTCCAGCGCTAACACGCGGTCGAATTCGCGGATTTGCTGCACCGCTACGACTTCGACCCAGTGCGTGAAGCGGAGCGTTCCGGGTGGCACCGGGTGCTGGTGAGCCGCCTCCCATAACGGGCCTGCTGCTGGTTTCACATTCTCGCGATGTTCGTGGAATGCCGTTGGGTACAACACGAACGTATTGTGATCCGGGCGAAACCGGCCGGCTGTCTCGGCGATTCCCCCTTTGCGTAGGATGAGCGATTGCTTCCCCTGGGCCAGTGCCTCGCAGATGACGGCCCATTCCTTGAATGCGATCGCGAGCATCGGCGACTTCTCCATGGCACCCCCTGAACCCATTGCAATACCCTGGGCCTACTGTTTCAGGCTCGCTCCTGCTTCTGACTTCGTGCCATGAGATCGTGCACCGCTTTGAGTGGGGCTTTGCCCTCATGAAGCAACTGGTAAACGCCCGTCATGATCGGGGCATCCAACCTCATTTGGACCACCCGTTCGTGTACACTCCGACTCGAATAGACTCCCTCGGCGACTTGTGGCCCTGCCAGCACATCCTCAAGAGACTCACCTTTCCCCAGTCGGTAGCCCACCCGACGGTTCCGACCATGCACGCTGAAACAGGTCGTCATAAGATCCCCCATTCCCGCGAGCCCGGCGAAGGTTGCAGGCTCCGCACCGTGGGCGACTCCAAATCGGGTCATCTCCACAATACCTCGTGTGAGTAACGCGGCCTTGGCGTTATCCCCGAAGCCGAACCCATCGCAGACACCCGCGGCAATGCCAATGACATTCTTCAGCGCACCGGCGAGTTCCACACCGATCACATCGGCATTGGTGTACACCCGGAACCGATCGGTGCCAAAGCACTGTTGCACCTGAATTGCCAGGGCCAGATCATTGGCGGCAGCGACCACCGAAGTTGGCAACCCGCTAGCCACTTCTTCCGCGTGGCTCGGCCCGCTCAGCACAACCAACCGATCAGTATTCAGCACTTCTCCAATGAGTGCAGAAGGTCGAAGAAACGTGGTGGTCTCCAATCCCTTGGTGAGACTGATCACGGGGGTGTCCGATTGCCGGAAGGCCGTAAAACGCCGAATTGTTTCGCGCAGATACGCTGTGGGAATGGCACTGATCCAATAATCGGAGCCGGAAACCGCTTCTTCGGCGTCATCCGTAATTACAATTTGATCGGGTATGGGAATACCTGGAAGCAGTCGGGTATTTTCGCGTGTCGCCAGGAGTTGGCGAGCCGATTCGGGACGGGCGCTCCAGAGCGTCACACGATGCTCAGGCTTTTGAGCCAGAAGCAACGCCACCGCGGTTCCCCATCCACCACTTCCCAGAACAGCAAAAGTCGTCATCACGTCGTTCTCTCAGGGGAACCGCACAGCCAACCTACCCGATAAGCCTTCGCGCAGTGGCACATTTTACCTTGCCAGCACCGAATTCAGGCGAACAACCGGGACGATGGTGAAGTGGTGACCAAATTCCGGTCGATGACAACTTTCGGTATGAACTGCAGCCCAGCCGCAACGAGTGACTTCTGTTACTCGGACAACGACCCGTTCTGGGTCTCGCGGCAGTCACTCTCGACCACTGACATCATGGAGGGCAATAGATGGCTGTTCAACTGAAGCTATACAATCCACCCATCGAAGTACTCGCACCGAGCGAAGACCCGGACGTTCGTGTTCGGCTCAGAGATTTACTCCCGCTCGTCGCGGTGGCTCAGCGCCTGAACTTTATCTGGCTCAAAGACTTTCTGGACGACGAAGTCGCTGTCAGCAACGATCTTTACGAGGTGATGCAGACCTTCCGAGCCAGCCAACCAACCTCGGCGTAACTCTCGGGACGACACACTAGCACACTCTCGATCAGCGGCTTAAGTCTCACCGTCGTCTTTGATCAAATCGGGCTTACCAAACTGGCTGAGGTCAACGTTCCCGCGCAGTTCGCCCTCAGCCAGTTTCAGCCGGGTCTCCAGTTCTCGGAGTTTCGTTTCCAGTCGTTCAAACCGTGTCGTGGCACTATCACGAATTTTATAGCGTGGAACTTCCGGGTAGCCGAGCTGCCGTTGTAGCGCCGCAAAGAAATAAAGCGGATCGCGGCTACGACTTGCTTTTGCAATCTTCCCTTCTTTCTCGCCAAAGATCGCTGGCAACACGGGAGTGTAGTTCGGAACCATTCGCCGCTGTTCAGACAGGTATAATTCCGAGCGGAGGTAGACCAGGTGGCTCAGGTCCACTTCACCCATCTGCCGCGGTAACATTCCGATGAACGCTTTCCAATCCTCGTTATAAAGTGGGTCGCAGCTCACCGCACTACACCCATCGATATAGCCGAGACGGTTGCGTGCAATGGTCTCGAACTGAAACACGAATAACCCCGCACGGGTCGGTGACTCGGCCCGGTAAGCGGCCTCGCGTTCCAGCACCAGCAGCGCCGTCGGCATGGGAAAGCGCGACGTATCGAGCTCGGCCTGCCCAATCACATATGCCTGAAACGGTGTGAAGTAATGAGGCAGGTTGCTGAAGCCGCTGGCAAGCAAACCCGTGTGTTTGAGTTCAGTTGACAGGAACTGCACCGCGTACGGCAATCGGGTCGTGCTGAGTAACTCTTCGTGAACTCGCTGGAGAATTTCTTGCGCAGGATTGTTATCTGCCAGGCGTTCACGAAACACCCGGAAGAAGTATGCCTGCTCGATAGACTCTTCGCGATCGAGAATGGCAGTTGACATATTCCCCACGTTCTCCCGTCAAGTTACGGTCGGGATACGCATTCTGTATGGATTGCGCACGGTTTGGCGCGGACGACGATCCGAGCGCCTCGCCCACTTATGAGCATTCCGAAGGTCCCGGGTTTGAGATCATTCGGGGAAGCTGCGAACAAAGCTTTTGTTCAGCCTCGGCATCAGGCACATTATTCATACTGGTCAGTGGATTCACACGCACTCGCAGTGATTTCACGATCCTGTCGTGTACCGTGCTGGGGTAATCATCATGGGGAAGTCCTGGGGAGTTTGGCTAATCTCGATTGTGGGATTGGTCGTGTCTTCGCTACCAGCTCAAGCTGGGCACTTGGGCATTTGCCGCTATCCGAAGCGGTGTGTTTCACCGGAGCAGTGCGTACCCGTGGTCACGAGCACGGTGCAATATCAACCGATTGTCGAGCGGCATGAGCAAGTCTGTTATCGGCCGGTCCACAAGACACACTACCAGCCCGAGACCTACACCACCTACCGTACGGTCCAAGAAACCACGTGCGTGGCTCAGCCGTACACAGTCCAACGACCCGTGACGGAATACTTCGATACCCTGCGAAGCTATACGGTCCAACGGCCGGTCTACCAGACGCATCTGGAGTCGCGGACGCACACGGTGATGCGCCCGGTTACGAAATCGTTCCAGGTCGCAATCCCATACTGCACCCAGAAGCCGGTTTACGAAACACATTACCGCAACATTGTCCAGACGTTCCAGCGACCAGTCGTTCAGGAATACACAG
>JBGTAO010000280.1:0-4303 GCA_041749835.1 Gemmata sp.
ACTTCAGTCGGGGTTCCGGGAGTTTCCAGTGCAGGTACGAGGCGAACCGGGGCAAGTCGTCGCGGTCATCAGTTTTCACCGACGGCAGCTTCAATTGATCTTCGGGGTAAAGATCGAACCATTTTTGCGGCGCATAGCACGGCACATGGGGATGGCGAAAGCCAACGGCGAGGAAGAAGGGTTCCTTGGGTGGTTGACGGAGTTGTTTCACGGCCCAGGTTCCGACATCGTGATCGTAGCATTCCTCATCCTTCTCCGGGAACGCGCCCCAATCCATCAGTGCAATCGCGTCGGGCGTTTCGACAAACTTCGATTTAGGGCGTGGGGTGAAGCCGCCGTGGGTGCCCCACACATCGACCTCGGAGCCATTCTTGCGACCCTCGGCGGGTGGGTAGGCGTCGTGAAAGATCTTCCCACCGGTAAGTGTGGTGTAACCCTGCTTGCCAAACCACTGGAAGATTGTCGGGTGATCGCGAAAGGCTTCGGCAGTCCGGAACCACGGAGCTAGCGCGTAAACACCTGTGGTAGTGGGGCGTAGCCCCGTAAGGATGCTGGTTCGGCTGGGGTTGCACAACGGGCTCTGGCAATGAGCATTGGTGAAGGTGGTGCCACGTGCGGCCAGGCGGTCGAGATTGGGCGTCTGTGTTTGCGGGTGTCCGCCCAATGGCCCCACCCAATCGTTGAGATCGTCAATCGAGATGAACAGGACATTGGGCTGATCGACGGCATGTACTTCTCCGGCTCTCGCGGATAGAAGCAGTACGATTCCGGCCAGAGCAGTTCGCATTGCGATTTCCTGGGTGAAGCAAGACCCGATCCTTCGTTACAATAACACTGAGGGGATATTGTGCCCGAGTCTGCACTGCTGAACAAGCACCTGCCTACCGCCACGCCGGAGATGAGTCACCTTATGCTTCGTACTTTCCTCCCCGTTGCACTCACTGTTCTGGTCACATTTCCCGTTCGTTCCGCGGACGCACCCGACATTCAGCAACACTGGGCATTCCAGGCACCGGTTCGCCCGAAACCGCCCAATGAGACCGCGAACCCCATCGACGCCTTCGTGCGCGCCCGGCTCCGTAAAGAAGGAATGAAACCGGCAGTGGAGGCGGATCGGGTCACGCTGTGCCGCCGGCTATATCTCGATCTCATTGGTTTGCCGCCGACCCCGCAGCAGGTGGATGAGTTTGTCAACAACACCGCTCCTGATGCGTACGAGAAGTTGGTGGAGAAGCTCCTGGCCTCGCCGCACCACGGCGAACGCTGGGCGCGCGTCTGGCTCGATGCAGCACGGTACGCCGACAGCGATGGCTACGAAAAAGACAAGTCGCGGCAGGTGTGGGCCTACCGGGAATGGGTCATCAAGTCGTTCAACGCCGACATGCCGTACGACCGCTTTGTGATCGAGCAATTGGCGGGCGACTTACTGCCTCGGGCCACGCAGGACCAAATCGTGGCCACGGGTTTCCTCCGCATGTCCATGCTCAACGAAGAAGGTGGTGTCGATCCCGAGCAATTCCGGATGGATGCGATGTTCGATCGCATGGACGCGGTAGGCAAGGCATTTCTCGGACTCAGTATCGCCTGTTCGCAGTGTCACGATCACAAGTTCGACCCGCTCACCCAGGACGAGTACTTCCGCCTGTTCGCATACCTCAATAATGATCACGAGGCCGAGCGTGTGGTCTACACAACAGCCGAACAGATGACGATCAACCGCATTCGGGAGCAGATGCGGCAGATTGAGGACGGGCTCAAGGAGAAGAACCCCGACTGGCTGGTGCAAGTCAAGAAGTGGGAAAAGGAATTGGCTCCAGCAACGAACTGGAAGGTCGTCGCGGTCGAGAATGCCAGCGATAACTCGCAGCGCTACTTCCCACAAAAGGACGGCTCGATCCTGGCGCAAGGTTACGCACCGACAAAGTTCTCCACACTGATGCGCGGTCCGACGCCGCTCCAGCGAATCACCGCCTTCCGGCTCGAACAACTCAACGATGCGAACATACCTTGTGGTGGCCCCGGCCGCTCGGCGAAGGGCACCAGCGCGCTAACCGAGTTCATCGTGGAAGTGGAAAGCACCAAAGAACCGGGCAAACGGCAAAAGGTGAAACTGACCGCCGCGAGTGCCGATTTCAATCAGGCCGAGCGCGACCTGGAAAAGTGCTACGACGATAAGAGTGGCAAGAAGCGGATCACCGGGCCTGTCGGCTTCGCCATCGACGGCAAAGACGATACCGCTTACGGCATCGATGCCGGGCCGGGCCGGCGCAACCAACCCCGCGTGGCTGTCTTCGTCCCCGAAAAACCAGTGGAACTTCCTGAAGGAAGCACGCTGCACTTCAATCTGAAGCAACTGCACGGCGGCTGGAATAGCGACGACCACATGAACCACAACCTTGGTCGCTTCCGCCTGAGTGTGACTGATGCCGCGGGGAAGGTGGAAGCGGACTCGATTCCGCACCGGGTGCACGATGTGCTGGCGATCCCAGGCGAGAAGCGGACACCGAGCCAGTCGAACGCACTCTTCAGTTACTGGCGCACGACCGTGCCCAAGTTCCAGACCGAGAATGCCGCAATTGAAGCGTTGTGGACGCAATGGCCAGAAGGCTCCACAAGCCTGGTTACACAACGACGCGAGGAACCACGCGAGACCTGGCTTTTGAAGCGGGGCGACTTCCTTCGCCCCACCGAGAAAGTGACCGGAGGGGTGCCCGGGTTTCTGCATCCGTTATCGGCTGAAGCCAAGGACCCGGGTACGCCGGGCCGGCTCGCGCTGGCGAAGTGGTTGGTTGATCCCAAATCGCCCACAACAGCACGCGCGTTCGTGAACCGCGTTTGGCAAAACTACTTCGGCAATGGACTGGTGACGACACCTGAAGAACTCGGCACACAAGGCGAGAAGCCAAGCCATCCGGAACTCCTGGATTGGCTGGCGGTCGAGTTCATGGAGCCGACGTCACCCACTTCCGGCGGCCCCGCACCTGCAGCATGGTCGATTAAACATCTCCACCGCTTAATCGTGACCAGTGCGACCTATCGCCAGGCCTCGCACGTCACACCCGAGATGCTGACCAAAGACCCGTACAACCGCATGTTGGCCCGTGGGCCGCGCTTCCGGGCCGATGGCGAAGTAGTCCGTGATATCGCACTGTCCGCCAGTGGGCTGCTCAATCCCAAGATTGGCGGCCCGAGTATCTACACGCCGGCACCGATGTTCCTCTTCCAGCCACCCGCGAGTTATGGCCCGTTCGAGTGGGTCGAGGCCGCGGGGAACGAGCGGTATCGCCGGGCGCTCTACACCTTCCGCCGCCGTTCGACACCCTACCCGGCACTCACCGTCTTCGATGTCCCCATTGGCGAAGCCTCGTGTGTGAAGCGCACCCGCACCAACACACCGCTTCAGGCACTCACCGGGCTCAACGAAACGCTCTTCGTGGAGTCGGCCCGAGGGCTGGCGAAACGTGCTCTCCTCGAAGGTGGCAAAACAGACGGGGATCGCCTGACTTATGCGTTCCGATTGTGCGTGAGCCGCAAGCCGACTGCCGACGAACTGGCGGTGCTGAGTGACTTGCTCGCCAAGTACCAGAGGCGCTTTGCTGATCACCCCGCGAATGCCACGGAAGTTGCCACCGGTATGAAAGATCCCAAAGCCACCCCACCCGCAGGCGTGACCTACCCCGATTGGGCCGCGTACACACTGATCGCGCGTGTCCTGCTGAACCTGGATGAAACGGTCACCAAGGAGTAACGCCGATGTCCAGTGCGAACCAACCTGCTGCACCAACCGCGGTGATCGACGATTCCGCCGAGGTCATTGACCGCCTGCTGAACCTCCCGGAGGATGTCAAGATCGACTTGGCCAACCTTCTGCTCGATAGTGTACGCCAGGGGTTTACCTCCCTCGATATCGCGCAAAAGCGTGACAAGGAATTGATTCGCTCCCGGCTTGAGAGCATGGCGAAAGGCGAAGTCGAACTCGTCGATGCAACCGAGCTCATTGCAGGCCTGAAGAGCCGGTACGACCGGGAGCACCCGAAATGATCGTCCGCGCGATCCCCGCCGCGCAGGACGATGCCGAAGCGGCGGGTGACCGCCTCGACCGTGAGCAGGCCGGGCTCGGCGCTCGCTTCACAGAGGAACTCGAGCGAGCCATTTCCTCAATCAGTACGAACCCAAGGCTGTATAGCCGAACTGAGGATGGCCCCGAGTTTCCGGAGAACCGGGAATTTTACATGACCAAGTTCCGATATCGGATCATCTACGCGATCTGGAACGACGAGGCAGTGATCGTAGCCGTCATACA
>JBGTAO010000281.1:0-2877 GCA_041749835.1 Gemmata sp.
AGTGGGATGCGTTGGGGTGAAACGGGCGCGGATGCGGTTTGCCACCTCCGCGCCTTGTTCCGCAGCGAGAAATGCCAGTGGGACGCCTACTGGGGCACCCTTGCCGCCTGATTCCCACCGACACTAAAGACGCTCACCCGAGCCGGTATCAGCAATCGTTACCGGGATATCGACCACGTCGGACGGAGTAAGTAATCGAATCCGGGCAAATTGGGTAACTGCTCAAGTGCCACACAATCCGCGGCATCAAGCCACAGATCACCACTCGAAAATTCCAAGTAACCCACCCAGCCAATCAACTTTCTCACGATGGCCCACTTGGGCAAAGGGATCACGACACCCGAGAGTCGGATTCGATTGAATGGGAAATGATCGCAACGACTCGGGCCGGTATACTGGCGCGAGGTCATCCCAGCACACGATACTCCGCCAACTACTCGACTTGGAGTCAACCTGGTGTCACGAATCCTGATTGTATTGCTGTTGCTGTTATGCTCTGATTCCCAGCGAGCACGAGCAATTGCCCCACTCGCGGGCAAGAAGCCAAACATCGTCTTCATCCTGACGGACGACCAGGGCTATGGCGACCTGTCCGCCCATGGGAACCCGGTTCTGAAAACCCCTCATCTCGATCAGCTACACGCGAACAGTGTTCGGTTCACCGATTTCCACGTGAGCCCAACCTGTTCACCAACTCGTGCGGCACTGCTCACAGGACGGCACGAGTTCAAGAATGGCGTCACCCACACGATCCTGGAACGTGAACGGTTGGCTCCACAAGCCACTACGCTCGCCCAGGTGCTGAACAACGCCGGGTACACGACTGGCATCTTTGGGAAATGGCACCTGGGCGACGAGCGGGACCGTTGGCCGAGCCAGCGCGGTTTCGACGAAATGTTCATTCACGGTTGTGGCGGCATCGGTCAATCCTACCCGGGTAGCTGCGGTGACGCACCTGGTAACAGCTACTTCAACCCCACCATTCTCCACAACAGGCAATTTGTGAGGACGAAGGGCTACTGCACGGATGTGTTCTTCGCGGAAGCTTCCAAGTGGATCGAATCGGTCAAGGGTAGCGATCAGCCGTTCTTCTGCTACATCCCCACCAATGCCCCCCATGCACCCCTCCACGTACGCCCCGAGGACGAAAAGCGATACGCGGATCTGGTCCAGCAAGCGAACGTCGCCAAGTTTTTCGGGATGATCGCCAACATCGATGACAACGTGGGCCAGTTGCAAGCCAGGCTCAAAGAGTGGGGACTGGAGAACAACACGCTGGTCATCTTCATGAACGACAATGGTGGAACAGTTGGAGTGCCGGTCTTTAACGCGGGTATGCGGGGCTCGAAAGTCACACCCTGGCTGGGTGGCACCCGAGCGGCGGCGTTTTGGTCCTGGCCCGGCACCCTCAAGCCCGCTGATTGTGATCGCCTGACCGCACACATCGACTTCCTTCCGACGCTCGCAGCAATCGCCGGAGCGAAACCAACTCCTGAGTTAACCAAGCAAATTGAAGGTCGGAGCCTGGTTCGACTACTTGAGAACCCCCGGGCCGAGTGGGCCGATCGAACGCTCTTTACCCATGTTGGCCGATGGCCGAAGGGTGCAAAGGTGGACGACTACAAGCACGCCGGGTGCAGTGTGCGGGTTCCCCGCTGGCACCTGGTCTCCCCGAACAAGAATTCCGGCAAGTGGGAACTCTATGATGTGACTGCTGACCCGGGTGAGAAGACCAATGTCGCCGAGAAACACCCGGAGATCGTGAAGCAGCTCGAAGCCGATTACGATAAGTGGTGGGCTTCGCTACCCCCGTTCCTGGTGAACGAAGATGCCATCCCACCCAAGGAAAATCCGTTCAAGGAACTTTACTGGAAGCAGTTCGGCAAACCCAAATAGCTTAACTCTTCCTGTGTACCAAGAGCCTCGGTCTCACGTGGTTGCCAGCGTGGATCCAAATACTGCGCGGATCGGAACCACAAAAACCTGTGGACGGAATCGAGTAGCAACACCCGAATCATGTCGTTCCTGAACTGAACCGGAACTCGCAAGTACTTCTCAGAATTCGAGTCGTTACCCCATTTCTTCATCAGTGTCATTGCAAGCCATCGCTTTGCACGTCGAACTGCTTGCGACGTACCGCTTTCGTCAAAATCAGAGTTGACGCCACGAAAATATACGCTACACAATACACGAATTGCGTGTCGTATGTTTTCGAGTTCGAGTCCGCATGCGGGTTCCAACCAAGGCAGAACAGGAGTGGAGCGAATGATGCGAAGCGCTTCGGGTGGAGTCGCAGCACGTGTCCGATCAAGCGTTAGCACCGGCGGTGTGCTTCTTGTGGTGTTGGTCGGTCTGGCTGTTGCATCGGCGACACTGTTGGTTTGGCAGTTGATCGAACCCAAACCCCTTCACGGGATCGGCCTCACGTTCGACCGGCTCAGTGCTGTACTTACTCTGTTGGTTGCTGGCGTTGGTTCAATCACTTTCCAGTTCTCCCGTCGCTATCTCGCTGGCGACCCGGACCGCCCACGATTCCTCAAGGTTTTGGCATTTACAGTGACCGCAGCCTACGTCCTGATGCTATCCACCAATTTGTTAATTCTTTTTGCAGCATGGTTGTTCACAAGCTTCGGGCTCCATCAGTTGCTGACCTATTACCGTAACCGCCCGATGGCGTTGCGAGCGGCTCGAAAGAAGTTCCTGATCAGCCGGCTCGGGGATCTCGCACTCCTCGTCGCAATCGCTCTGATATGGGACAAGTATCACACGCTTGATCTCAGCATGTTCCTGGCGGCTGTGACGGCGAGTCCAACCACTGGCACGACGGGGATTGGGCTCCTGATCGTAATGGCAGCGCTCACCAAATCGGCCCAGTTC
>JBGTAO010000282.1:0-9610 GCA_041749835.1 Gemmata sp.
CGGCCGGGCAAATGCCATCAATTCACGGAGAATGCCGGCAATCCGATGCGTTTGACGCATGATGGTCTGGAGCGCTTCGCTTCGGTCGGTATCGGGTTCGGTCCGCAATAATCGCTGCGCGTTGCTTGAGATGACTGCGAGCGGATTGTTGATCTCGTGTCCGGCTCCAGCAGCCAGTTCTGCTAACCCCGCGAGTTTGCTTTCCCGGACCTGATCGATCACATCACGGCCCAGTTCCGAACTGGCCTGGTAAAGACCCTCGACTTGTTGTTCGAGTTGGGCAATGAGTGCCGGTCCGTTCCGTCGTCGGTTCTCTCCTGCCGCGCGTAAGAGATTGCGTAGCAACGGCACACGATAGGGGTTCTGATCTGCGCCCGAATTCTGCGGCTTTGATAGTGCCTGATAATCTTTGAGCGCCAGGTTCTTGTAATCCGTTTGGTCCAAACGCAGGAGATCCAGCGCTTCGGATCGATCTCCGCGGGAGGTCAACCCGAGATTGAGCCCGTTTTCCTGGGTCAGCATCCACGCGAGTTGCACGACGGCAAACAGTTTCGCGTCGGAGACCACATGCCGGGCGACCCGGACCGGCTCGCTCAGGCTACCAATTGTGGTGCTGACCCATTGTGGCAATCGCCAACGGGTAGCCAGGCGTCGAGTGATGGTGGCGTGATTCAGGCCCCAAAGTTCCGTTTGTATCCGCTCGGGCTCGGCCGGAAAATCGCGATCGGCCAGTGGTTCCGCAGCATCATACGGTGCAACGGCTGTTACCGCATACCAGCCCAGCGGCGCAAGGTGCGCAAGGGTTCTTGCGACAGGAGCGGGAACAGCATGTGTCAGTTCTGCGATCTCGGAAGCAATTGCGCCTGCGCGATGCGATCGGTTCATCACCTGCGAGAGCACAAATGAGTGAGTCGGAAGTATCCCGGTCGGAGCCAATCCCAGAAATGCCGCCGCAGTTTCGGGAAGAATGGCTGTGAATAATGAACCCGGCGACCAAGAGGGTACGCCCGGCTCGGGACTGGGCTGTGCGAATCTGAGCAAGTATGCACAGAGTGCCAAGTCCGTGTTTGCAAGACTCGGCAACGAGGTGGGAGCCTCGGCGAGCGCAATCAGGCTATCTGTTGTTGGGCAGAGCCACGGCAGTTCGACCGCGGCTGGGCCCGCTGCCTTCCCTGGCACAAGTTACTCCTCAAGTACGAAAGGATGGCCCGCGGTTGGCCGATCGAAGCCTGAGTGGCAGCGATCGATCGGCCAACCGCGATTGTCGAGTCAGGCGAGGACGCCAGTCTCGATCTCAAGTTGGGCACACATTTTTTCGATCAGGACATCGACATCGAACGGCTTCGGAAGGAAATCGTCGGCTCCTGCGAGCTTCAGTTCCTGCACCTTGTCGTCTTCCACCATACCCGAGATGCAAATGATTCGAACATCTTCCATGGTCGAATCGGCGCGAACGCGATGGCACACTTCTTTCCCGTTGATATCGGGCAACATCACGTCCAGGATGATGAGATCGGGGCGGTATTCCTTGACCATCATCCCGGCATCGAAGCCATTGCTCGCTATCCGCACTTCGAAGCGCCCGTCCTCTTGGAGGGCCTGGTTCACCGTGGCAACCAGATCCGGCTCATCGTCAACCAAGAGCACCTTGCGCTTGCCGCTTTCCAGTGCGTCGGTCGGGATACCGTTATCCTTCATGAACTTGTAAAGTGCTTCGCGGGGAATGCGACGGAACTTGGAGCCCGGCACCCGGAAACCCTTGAGCTGTCCGTTGTCGAAACAACGGATGATGGTTTGCTGTGAGACCTTGCAAATTTTCGCGGCCTCACCGGTCGTGAACACGGTCTTCATACGTACGCCACCCTGCCGGCATTGCCGGCTCGCGAGAATGAGGTCCGCGCACGGCCGATTGACCGAGCCAGCGTGGACCGGAACCCGTCTGTGAATCGCCTTGACCCAGAACCTGACTGCACCGGAACCGCCAGGCAGCTCAGGTGGGATAAGGTGGTGCGGTTGGCCGCGCTGGGCAAATGTAGAAGCGGTGCAAGATGGAGAAAGTCGTCCACCTCACTCCATCATAACCGAGGTGTAGGACCGATCAACGCGAAGGGACACACTCAACCGGGTTAACCCCAGGTCTCGAACCTGCGCTCCCTCGCACGACCGGCACCTTTTCCCAGGCTTGCCGCTCCTTCGTTTCCCTACGTTACGACTTTAAACCACTCACCTTACCCGCGTGGAACAAATTCACTTCCTTGCGGACTCGGTCATAACACATTTCGGCTTCCCAACCCCCGCAGGTCACTCCAGTTTGCCATTTTTCCGTTGCCGGCGAAATAGTAAGACGGAAGATTCTTCCTGCTGTAGCCAGGTCACCCAGTCCAAACGACAGTACAGGGGCTTAATCGCCCGGGAATGACCAGTTGTTCATGATGCCCACGAACCAACCGAATACTTCCCATGTGGGTTACTCCGGTTACCCGGCTTTCCCCCGCGGTCGAAAGGACCCATAGCGACTCAATTCAGATAAAACAACAGCACTGTAAGGTCCCCCGGCGTGATGCCGCTGATGCGGCTCGCCTGGCCTAATGATGTGGGTCGAATCTGTGTTAGTTTCTCGCGGGCCTCATGGCGTAGCTGCGGGATCGCATTGTAATCGAAGTGATCGGGTATCCGCTTCTCTTCCAGCTTTTGAAATCGTTCCACTTCGGTCGCCTGTCGCTCGGCATAGCCACGGTACTTGGCTTCGAGCACGACTTGCTCAATCACCTCGGGTTGCTCGTTCCAGCACTGTAACGGAGGATACCGTTCCACCAGGTTCTCCCAGTCGACCCCAGTTCGGCGAAGCCATGTGGTCAGGCTATCCCCTGCACTCCGATTCTTTTGAAGCACTTCCTGAAGTTCGCGCACTCCTGCTTCCTTGCGCTGGTATTGCAGCCAGGCCGCATCACGAACGGAACCCACCCGCCGGCCAATTGGGGTAAGCCGCAAGTCAGCATTGTCATGTCGAAGCAAGAGTCGATACTCGGCACGCGAGGTGAACATGCGGTACGGCTCGTCCACACCCTTGGTAACCAGATCGTCGATCAGGACACCGAGATAAGCCTGACTGCGATCGATGACGAGTGGTGCTTCATCTTTCAACTTGAGAGCAGCATTGAGCCCGGCGATTAAACCTTGAGCTGCAGCTTCTTCGTAGCCAGTGGTCCCGTTAATCTGCCCGGCGAAGTAAAGCCCGCGAACTGGCTTGGTTTCGAGCGTTGGGAGAAGCTGCGTCGGTGGGGCGTAATCGTATTCCACTGCATAGCCCCAGCGCATAACTTCGGCATGCTCCAGCCCCGGGATGAGCTTCAGCATCGCCGCTTGCACATCTTTGGGCAAACTGGTGCTGATGCCGTTGCAATAGTATTCGTGAGTCGTGAGCCCCTCTGGTTCCAAAAAAATCAGGTGCGAGCTTTTCTCCGCGAAGCGGACCACCTTATCTTCGATGCTGGGGCAATAGCGTGGTCCGCGCCCGGAGATCTGGCCCGAGTACATCGGCGCACGCCCAAGATTGGCGCGGATGAGCTCGTGCACGGCTTCGGTGGTTTCGGTGCTATGGCAAACCACTTGTTGATTCTGAATGCGCTCGGTGGCAAAGCTAAAGGGCCTGGGTGTGGGATCGCCTGACTGAACCTGGCATTTGCTGAAGTCGATGGTCCGGCCATTCAAGCGACAAGGTGTACCGGTCTTAAAGCGTGCGAGTTCAAAGCCAGCCGCCGCAAGGCTGTCGCTCATGGCCTCCGCAGAGGTGTCCCCTGCTCTGCCGCCGCGTGTCTTGGCTTCGCCAGTGTGCATTATCGCTTTGAGGAATGTGCCCGTTGTCAGAATCACGGCACGCGATCGGTAAAGTGTCTCGCCACGAGCCACAACACCCACCACGCGAGTGGTTGCTGCGGATCCAGAATCGGTATCCGGTTCCAGCAACAGCCCTTCCACAAGTTCTTGACGCAGCGTGAGGTTCTCCTGCTCCTCGACCCAACGCTTCATAGTGAATTGGTAAAGCTTCTTGTCGGCTTGAGCCCGAGGAGAATGCATGGCTGGGCCTTTCGAGGCGTTGAGCATCCGGAACTGGATGCCACTTGCATCGATACATCGACCCATCACGCCACCGAGTGCATCGATCTCGCGGACGATCTGACCTTTGGCCACACCACCGATGGCCGGGTTACAACTCATCTGGGCCACGGCATCCGCGTTGAGTGTCAGTAAACAGGTGCGCAAACCGAGCCGAGCTGAAGCCATCGCGGCTTCAGTCCCTGCATGGCCCGCTCCCACGACAACGACGTCAAACTGGAATTCCAACACGATCCAGGCTCCCATTGCAGGGCAACCACGAGGTTGCTTTCTCTTCAAGATAGCGGCCACAATCATTAATCAGGTACTTTCGTGTCCGGTTCAGAGAGGAAATCTCGTTGAGCACTTTGGGCACTCAGTATGGCACCAGGTGCGACCCAACTGGGTCACGGCCATTGCGGGACGGCGGGACGACTCGCTGAAACCGTTCAGTGAAATGTGTTTTCGTTTAAGAGATTATCAAAGTTTGTAGTTCGTGATTGCCATTGTAACTGGGCGAGTTAGTATGGGTCTGACAACTCTTCAGGGGAGCCTGCCATGCCAGAGCCCGACCCCACAATCGTTCCACCTGTCGTTCCAATTCCGAAAGACTCACCGACGCTTGCTTGGAATTATTCTCCGCCACAACCACCGAATCACGACCAGACGACACAGCCTCATCAAATCCACTCGACCCCAGCACAGCAGGTCCGTGATGCCCAAACGTTGACCGAAGACCCCGAGCGACAGCAACAGAATCTGATCACTACACATAGTCTTGCAGAGCTACCACTAGTTCCCGGATTCAAGTTGGAAGAACTGATCGGCAGCGGCGGGATGGGTCGGGTGTACCGCGGTATCGAATTGAAGTTGAATCGTGTGGTCGCGATCAAGCTCATCGTGACAGCAGGCCGGAACGAAGCCACCTTAGTGGAACGATTCCGCCGTGAAATCCAACTGCTGGCAAAGATCGACCATCCCAACATCGTTCCGATTTATCAAGCGGGTGTCTCGCATGGCTTTCCCTACTTCACGATGAAGTATGTGTCGAAAGGGCCGCTCAGCCAACATCTGCATCGCTTCACGGGGAAGCCAGAAGCCTGTGTTCAGTTGATGCTGAAGGTGTGCCGCGCGCTCCAAGCGTTACATGCGGAAGGCGTGATCCATCGTGATCTCAAGCCACTGAACATCCTGCTCGACGATCAAGATGAGCCAATCGTTGCTGACTTCGGCCTCGCACGGTGGCTGAGCGAAGGCAGTTCCGACATCACTGTGACCCAGTTCCCACTCGGCACACGGCAGTACATGGCCCCGGAGCAAACGCTGTGTGGTCCGGAGAGTTCCACGGCATCGTGCGATATCTGGGCAGCAGGTGTGACACTTTACGAACTGTTGAATGGGGCACGCCCTTTCCCGGACGATAGCACAAATGATCTGTTCGAGCGGATCCGTACGGCAGATGCAATGCCACTGCCACAAGAGATAGCTGTCGATCTTCGCACGATCGTAGCCTGTTGTTTGGCGAAGCTCCCGGCGGATCGCTACTCAAGCGCGAAGGCACTGGCAGATGATCTGGAAGCGTGGTTAAACGGAATGCCGGTACAGCAGCTCGCCCCTGTACCTCGACATCAAGTAGCCACCACCCGGACAATTCGCTGTCGAACTCGATCAGGGGTTTTCGCTGCCGTAATGATGGGTCTCACAGCAGGTGGTGCCTGGTATGGGCTGAACGATGCTGATGTGCCAAAGATACCCAACGCTACGACAGCCAAGACTGTGGCCGAGCAACTCTTGGATGGGAAGACGGTCCCGCTCACGAATGCGAAGGGGAAGCTACTGCTTCCGATTCACCGGATTACCGACTACGAGTTACCGGTGTTCGAGAACGTCGCCGGCGCTACGGTTTTTACGACGCACCAGGTAGCAATGGGCGAATTACTGAATGAGGTGCTTCCCCTACCGGTTCGTTTAGATGCGGAAGTCGAAATCAGTTCTGAAGAAGAAGTGTTCTCCTTTGGGGGCGTGTATGTAGCCGGAAGGATCTGGACGGGAACGCGTGTTCAAGGGGAATCGGTCGTACGTTTCGTTGTCGGTCCTGAGTCCCGCGCTACCAATCGAGTTCCGGGGCTTGTGCTCCTGGGAGAGGCTTACTGGTGGCCACATGGTCATGGCGGGGTAGTGATCCCAACGATCGATCACCGGATTGCGGCCAAGAAGAGTGAAACGGGAACCTGGAAATCGACAATCTCGGTCGAGATCCATCCGGACCGGTTGATACCCACAATTCACGCTCACACGTTCGATCCGATCTGGAGTGAGAACCTCTTTCGGGAGTTCCGCAATCACGTTGCGGGCCGGCAAGACCGCGAAACGGTTGGCGAGTTTGTGATCGAACCGCCGGCGCTCGGGACTGGCATCGGGATCACGCTCGGTTCTTCCGAGGCAACGATTCGGAATCTGACACTCACACCCCTGGTGAAGAAGTAGTAACCCCCTCGATAACTGGAGATGCCCATGGTTCCCCCGCCCGGATCAGAATCGACACAAGACCAAACGGGACTTCGCGAGCAGTTGGCCGATTGCTTCGGTGAGCATTGGGAATCGATCGAGTCTTATCTCATTTCTGTTGCGGCGAATCGACGTGCGAACCCCAGGATCATTTCTCCACCGAATGCAACGCCCTACCCGGCTGGAGTCAATCTCCTCACGCTTGTCCAAACCGATATTTCCTCAATTAACTACTCTGTGCATGTCTATAAGCACCCGAATGTCATGGCTGGCGACGAGATCTTCAGTTACATCGATATTGCCGGAAACCCACTCTTCGGAGCCGAATTCCCTGGCTACCTTTTTGAGGCAGGCAACAAGTACCGCATCCATGTTGAGGCTTATCCCAACCCAGGCGATCACAACTCCCACTTCATCGATGTGATCATCTTCAACCCCATTCCCACCTATTTGCCCGACTGTCCACACGCGATGATCCCAAACGAGAACAGGAAGAATTCGAAAGCCTCGAGCAAGTCCGGAACGAAAGCGACTACGAAGCCGAAGAAGTGATTCGCTACCCGTGGATCCACTGCTATACCATCAGAAGCGAAATCGGGGCTTTGTTGCTCCCATTCCACTTTGAGGGTACAGCATGGATCTCCTGGAATCGGCACGATCGGGGTTCGCAACGATCGACGCAGACACTGGCCTCAAAGAGAAGGCGCTTGCCAACCTCAAGCAGTGGCTCACCCATGCCGATTTCTCCGCTTACCAGCCTCAATTGCACGGGCTCATTCAATCGCAACGCTGGTCGGTTTTGCTCGATTCCTTCTACCAGGTGATGCCCTTTGGTACGGGTGGTCGTCGCGGCTCTGTCGGGATCGGGCCAAATCGGATGAACCTCTGGACGCTGGGGGCCAGTGTCCAGGGGCATTGTGACTATCTCCGCCTCCGGTTCCCCGGCGTGAGCCCGCTCACGGTTGTGCTGGCGTTCGATGTGCGCCGCTTCGAGGATCGCGGGAACGTTTACAACCGTGATCTCCCCAATCCCGTGCTGGGTCTCACGAGTCGGGAGTTTTGCCAGTACGCCGCCGGTGTCTATGCTGCGAACGGTATCCATTCGCATATTTTGCCCGCAGACAGTCCGCGTTACACACCAACGCCGGAGTTGTCGTTCACGATCCGGGAGTTGAACGCTCACGGCGGCCTGAACATGACCGCCAGCCACAACCCGCCCGATGACAACGGGAGCAAGTTCTACAACGAACTGGGTGCGCAACCTGTTCCCCCAGAAGACCAACTGATTAGCGAATGCGTCGATCAGGTGACCACGATCAAGCACATACCGTTCGTCGAGGCCATTCGGTCGGGCAAAGTCCATTACCTCACCGATGATCCGCACCGGGCTTATATCGAGGTCTGCCGCAAACAGAGCTTGTTGCCCGCACCGCGTGCCGACGAGATCCGTGTGGTTTTCACGCCGCTTCAAGGGTGTGGCGGCTTTTGTGCGGGTGAAGTGCTCGAAGCCCAGGGCTTTCGCCCCATTCCGGTGCCCGAGCAAGCGTCCCCAGATGGTCAGTTTCCCAACGTCACCAAGACGCCCAATCCCGAGGTGCCCGAGTGCATGGATCGCGCCGAAGTGGTCGCCAGCGAGCACTCGGCCGATCTGATACTCTCCACTGATCCCGATGCCGATCGGATTGGCGCGATGGCCAATACGCAGGCCGACGGCAAAGGTGCATTTCGTTTCATTACAGGAAACGAAATCGCTGCGTTGTTGACACACTTCAAGTTATCTCAACTCGCGCAATCGGGATCGCTCCCAGAATCACCAATCGTCATCACGACAGTTGTCACCACCGGCCAGATTACGCCGATTGCTCGCCACTTTGGCGCGCAGGTCGTGAATGATCTTCTGGTTGGCTTCAAGTATCATGCCGATGTGTTGGCACAGCTTGATGCCCACGGACAGTACGGCGATATCCAGGGATCGACAGCGGACTTTGTCATCGCCACGGAGGAAAGCCACGGCGTGTTGGCGACCCCTGCGATTCGGGATAAGGATTCGGCATGTGCGGTGCTATTGCTCGCCGAGGCCGCGTTGTTTCAGAAGCGTCAGGGTCGCACGCTGTTGAACGATCTAGAAGACCTGAACCGGAAGTTCGGCTACTACCGGAATATCCTCCAAACCATCGCACTGACGGGTTTAGAAGGCAAGACCCAGATGGCGCGAATGCTCGGTACTCTCCGCGAATCGCCACCGCACGAGATTGCCGGGTTTCCCGTGAAGGTATTCGAAGATCTTCAAAATGAAGCGGGCCGCCTGGGGGAGTTCAAAGGTGACACCGATCGGGCAGCCCGGAACTTCCTGATCTTCCACCTCGGCGAGGTTGATGGCTTGACCGCTAAAGTCTGCCTGCGGCCGAGTGGAACGGAACCGAAAGCCAAGGCGTACATCGAAGTTTCGAGTGCCCCCTACCGGGTTGGCACTCCAGAAGCCGCTTGGCAGGCTGCCTGTCGCAAAGCGGATGCACAGGCTGAACGGCTCGCCGCCGAGTTCTTGAAACTCGCACTCGCAGCCTCGGGCCAGTTGTAAGGCTACGCTCGCCGCTCGACGATTTCGCCACAACCGACATCCCACCCACTGATGCACGTGGGTACACTTGATCCATCCAACTATTCGATTTGGAGAAGTGTGCCATGCGAAACGATTTCAACCCGACGCACTCGATTCACCACGACGCGATCCTTCAGGAGATCGCGCGATTACTTGCGGCCCCGTTCGAGGCCCTAGAAATCAAGTTCAAACCGCAAATCGTCAAGAACAACCGTGCCCTTGCGATGGCCTATATCGATGCCCGATTGATCCAGGACCGTCTGGATGAAGTGGTCGGCGTTGAGAACTGGCAAGACCGTTATGAACTCCTTCCGGACGGGTCGGTGGTGTGTCGGTTGCGGCTCAAGCTGGGTGATCGGTGGATCACCAAGACCGATGTCGGTTCACCGAGCGATCAACCCGATTCCG
>JBGTAO010000283.1:0-5825 GCA_041749835.1 Gemmata sp.
TGTCCTTGCCGACGTCATCGAGGTCGTTGTGCTTGCCACCCGCCCGAATGCACTTTTGGGTATTCGCAACGCGCTTGAACTTGGGTGCTTCCGTGCCCAGGAAATACGGCTTGAACTGGTTCATCCCCGCGTTGGCGAAAAGCAACGTGGGGTCGTCGTGTGGGACAACCGGAGACGACGGGATGTTGATATGCCCGTGTTTCTTGCAATAGAAATCGATGAACTGCTGCCGAATCTCGCTGGACGTGGGCATGGAACTCTCCGGAACAAGCCTGCTCGATTCTGATAATCGGCGTGGCGTCGTGTTGCAGAATAGACAGCGATTACCAGGAAAAGTTCAAGGGGTCGCGGACCGGGTCACGCCTCGTGCCGCTGCACCATCCGATAGACCTCACGTAACGGTATCCCTTGCTCCCGTGCGACACGGGCACACTCTTCGTATTCCGGAGTAATCACCGCGAGGCCATCGGGCCGCCAGCCGCGTTTGGCCCGGATCGGCCCCCAGGGCGTGTTCACAGAAACGTGTTCGCGGTGTAAACGCGATCGGGTTGCAGAGTGGCGGCGAATCCCGAATGTTGCTGTCTCCCGGAAGAGCACGGTTTCCAACACCACTGCCAGGTGGGGCTCGCAGATCACGGAGATCATGAATCCGGGCCGGCCTTTCTTCATCTGCCCCTGCACAACAAACACATCAAGGGCACCCGCGGCAAAGAGGCGTTCCGTCGCAAACCCGATTACTTCCGGTGCGACATCGTCCAGATTCGTTTCCAGAACTACGACAATGTCGCTGTTGGAGTTATCATCCGGTTGCTCGCCCGATTGGGTCTCAGCGGTACCGACGAGCAGCCTGAGGATGTTTGGCCGGTCCAGGAAGTCCTTGGTCCCGGCACCATGGCCGATCTGTTCGACTGTCATTTGTGGAGACGATGTGTACGCGGTCACGACACTGGTCAGGATGGCCGCACCGGTTGGTGTCGTGAGTTCGAATTCCACGGTGGATGAAGCTAACGGCACACCCTTGAGCAATTGCAGTGTCCCCGGCGTGGGAACCGGCATGAGGCCGTGAGCGGCCTTCACTGTACCCGTACCGGTCGGGACAGGTGAACTGGTGAATCGCTCAACGCCGAGCAGACCAAGCCCGATGCTAGCCCCGACAATATCGGCGATGCTATCGAGTGCTCCCACCTCGTGGAAGTGAACTCGTTCGAGCGGCATCCCGTGTGCGGCTGCCTCGGCCACGGCGATCTTGCGAAAGATCGTGTTAGCGAGTTCACGTTGTTGTGGCGTAATCGCGGCTCGGGCGAGAATCGCCTCGATGTCGGGTAGAAAGCGATAATCTTCTTGATCGGCAGCCACGATGTTCGCCTTGGTGGCAGCGAACCCGCACCGCTTGACCCGTTCGATTTCCAGCGTGATCGGCAATCCGAGTGAATCGAATGCCGCATGAATGGCTTCGGGTGGAACACCGAGATCGAGCACGGCACCGAGGACCATGTCGCCCGAGATGCCGCTGAAGCAATCGAAGTGTGCCACACGCACCGGTTGGACCTCCGGAACGCCAACGGGGCCACGGCGAAAACCGTGACCCCGTGGTGTCTGTAGTGAAGTGCCCGGGACAGGACTTGAACCTGCACGGGATTGCTCCCGCCAGCCCCTCAAGCTGGTGCGTCTGCCAATTCCGCCACCCGGGCATCGCTTACAAGAATTATGGGGCCGGCCCGGGCAGTTTCAAGAGGCAATTGTCAGTGGGTGCCCGCTTCCTGATTCACAGGGGATTGTGTTCGATGAACCGAGCAATTGCCTGAGCCATTTCGTGGGGATGTGTGTACTGCGGGTAATGGCCACATCCGGGAAACTCGATGCGCTGCGATCGTGGTAACAGTCGCTCCAGTTCTTCCCAACACCACTGCGGCACGAGTGCATCCCGATCACCCGTAATCAGTAACACCGGTAAGTGGATATCGGGAAGTAGTGGTCGGAGGTCGGTGCGGTCGATTGCGAGTGAACGGAGAGCAGATGCGCGGATCGGGGTTTGGGAGCCATGCTTCAAGAAAAGTCGTGCGACCGGTTCTGGCATGCCTGTAAGCACGCGGCGTTCAATCCGGCGCATGACATAGCCATGAATCCGTGGCCAATCCGAAAACCACCCGGGCCAGAAGCGGGCAAAGTTGGCCAGCGTGCGCTGAGCTGCGTTGAGGGGACGATAGGCAAAGCCGTTCTGCAATACCGCGTGGGTAAAACGGCTGGGTTCGGCGGCAATAGCAGCCAGTGTGATCGTGGACCCAAATGAAGAACCAACGACTTTGGCAGGCCCGAGCGCCAGGTGATCAATCAGTGCGACCAGATCAGCGACGTAATCTTTCGGTTTGTAGCGATTCAGGTGGGAACCGTCGGTCGTGCCGTCCGGTAACTCATAACCCACACAAGTGAAGCGGTTGATCAGCTCGCACTCCACCATGATGAAGGCCTGTGCCGCATCTGCCATCCCGTGGATAAAGACAATCGGTGGGCCGCATCCCCAGGTGTAGTAGCGCAACAGGTATCGGCCGGTATTGAACGAGTTGTGTGTGGCACTGGCGTGAAAAGCACTCCGAGCGCGATCCAACTCTTCGACAGTCACTGCCATGGTGGATCTACTGACGAGTTATGAGTAGAACGCCGCGGCGGCAAAGCTCACGCTTTCGTGGCCCGCGGGGTCGATGTATTGCTGGTAATGGAGCACGCTCCCGCTTCGCGGCTGAGCGGCCATGAGTGTAAGCCAAGTGGGCGAGAGCCCGCAGATTCGGCGGGTGTCGCGCTCTTCGGCAATCGTCTGGAAGTAGGTCGCCGGGTCGGCGGATTCCAGAGACTTCAAGATCTCGGCATCCCGAGCTCGGCTGCTACTCAACCACGGTTCCTTGGCCTTTTTGCGATCTCCAAACTTGGGGCCGATGTGGGCGAGATCACCACTGATCAAGTAGCAAACCTCCTCGGCACAGGCTGCCTCGGCCTGGCGCAGTGCACCGACTATCCTTCGAATATCTTCGGACGCGCCGGGATCGGCTTTCTTGAGCACCCGATCGCGGAATGATCCCACCAATAGTGGCACGATGCGGAACGATCGCTTCTTCATCAGGTGCTGAAGTGGCACCACTTCGAGCTCGATCGCGTGCTCGGGGACATGCGCCGCGGGATCATCAAAGAGCCCGTCGCCGTAGGCACTTTCGAGCTGGTTGACGTATTCCTGATCGGTTTCAACCACGCCCAGGGGAGTCTCGAAGTGTTGGCGGGTGAGGCAGAATCGATGCGGCGAGTAATGTGACGTACCGATGATGACAAACAGACGGGCCGCGGTGTTCTCGATGAGTTCTTTGAACCCGAACCCGTAGGTGATGTTGCCGCGGCCATAGTCCATGTGAGGCAACAACACCGCCCGCAGCTTTCGTTTTTTTCGTGCAAGTGGCTGTGGTAGACCTGGCCCACCAGGTGCCGTGAACAGGTGATCGATCTGCTGTGCGATTTCTTTGGGGTCTTCCGAGTAGCATCCGATACACGATGGCTTGCGAATGGGAGCATCGAACACGCTTTGCAGACGTGCCGAGTTGAGCAGCAGGGCTTCGTCCAATCCCGTTGCCAGTCGAGCGAGAGCATCCAGAGAAACGCGAACCCCAGGCATCGCTTCACGGAATGCGTCCAGAACTTCGCTCAATGTGCTGGTGCCATCGAAGCGGCGAGCCAACTCGAATGCGACCGGTGAGAGGACGACCGACTTCCCGACTCGTCGCGGATCGAAAAGCACGAAGTTATCTTCATCCTCAATCCGCAGATCGAGATGCGGGCGGAGTTGCGGGCGATCGGGAAGCTTGTGCGACATGCCCTGATTGTTTCGGGGTCAGGATTCGGCGTCAAGCGGGTCGTCGCCAGGAAATTACGGCGTAACGGCACCAGTTCTGCAATTTCGGCAGCGTGCGTAATGCGACATGGTCGAGCGAATCGAGCCAGCGACACAGGCGGGGATGGCAGCCGAGCCGGCGGATCATCCCCAGAAGTTGATAGCGCTCCAGTTGCAGGTTGGGGAAAATCGCTCGCAAGGGGGCCAGGTCGCGCTGCTGCAGGGGTTGCTCGTCTGGCGTGTGGGCTTTCCCCGGATAATGGACCTTACGGCGGGCGAACGAAAGTAAAGGGTTGCCACCCCACGGTTCACAAAAGACCGCAACCCCACCCGGCTTCAGCACGCGATGCAACTCGGCTCCGGCTTGGAACAAGTCGAGGTGGTGCAGAATAGCGTTTCCCCAGATGGCATCGAAGCAGGCATCGGGGAAGGGGAGTTGGTGTCCATCGGCGACCACACACTGCACGTGGACGCGGTTCGCAGCGGCCCGTTTTTGAGCTTCGGTAACGTATCCCGGTGAAAGATCGAAAGCACGGACCACCGCCCCCGCTCGCGCCATCACGATGGCAGCCATGGCGTGACCACAGCCGTAATCCAGAACCGTTTTGCCAGCGAGTGACCCAAGTTTGGCCCAGGCTGGGCGAATCCAGGTTTCGTGATCGAGGAACGCTTCATCTGCGAATGCCAGTGTGGCCCGACCAGCCCGAAACGCTTCGGCGCGCTCAGCAGCTTGCCGATCGTGAAACGCTTGCTCAGTGATGAGGCGATCCGTAACGGTCACGTGGCCTCCTGCCAGTGCGGTTCCCGCACTAGAACGCCAAGAACGATGTCGGTATCAATGCGTAGCTTCCCACGCCGAGAGCGAGTAGGCCAATCGCTGCCGCGATTAACCAGAGCGATCCGGCCGCCTTTCGGGCCAACGCCAGTGAAGCGGCCACGGCACCCAGTTGCGCAACCAACATCGCGTATCCGAGGTACTGGCTTTTCTGGCGATATTGATCGCTCGTGATCGTGCTGGTCTTCACGCGGACTTCGTAAAGGAGCCCGATTCCCTGGTTCAAGCTGGCTTCGGCCCGGTAGCGGCGCTGTTCGAGCTCGAACCCGGCCGCCTGAGTCGCCATGGCGTTGGTGATCTGTTTCTTTCGATCGGCCTCGGGCAGTACCGGATTGATCGCCGCTTGCTGTTGCACCACTGTCGCCGCCGCTTTGATGATCGGGTCCCACTGGTTATCGATCGATTCAACGGCTTTTTCGGCCTCATCGATGCTGCGGTCGAGCGAATCCTTCTTCACCTTTTCTGCCAGTTGCAACAGTACGGTTTCCGGCTCACGGGCGCGGATTGCATTCCGTAGGTCTTGAATCGCGCTATCGGTAACCTCGGGTAAGGCGACGGGGGGTGGGCCGCCGTTCTCGCCTTGTTCGCCGGTCAACCAGCCGATTGCCGTTCGCTGCTGGTCGTCGAGGGTTTTGTTCACCGTGAACGAGCCCAATTGGTAATCGGACTGGGCTCGCAGGGTTGCGGATGCGGATTGCATCAGGAGTGCCCGGTCCCGTTTGAAGCCGGCCAGCGTCCACTGATTCGTTGCCTTCGCTTGATCCTGGGCCGCTTGCGATTTCCAGTACATGGCAAGCTGTAGCTGCGCAGCCGACATCGAGCCGAACACCGCCGAGAGTGCGGTGAGCCCAACCACTAGCGCCGGCCCGGTCCGCTCGATGAAGCTTCTGGTGCCGGCGGGTTGAACAGGTGCAGTTGTGGGCGAAGCACCAGCCATCGTGAACCCTCTGAGAAAGGAGCCGCGGTAGTCTATCGGGAAAGTGCTGCGCGGTCACGCCCGGTTCACGCGAAGCCGGATGAACGTTGTCGTGTCGCGGGTGTCCTTGCTGTGAGCGATCGGCTAGAACGGCTTTACCTTCACACCCCTTACCGGAATGTAACTGTGGCCGACGAAACGCA
>JBGTAO010000284.1:0-6396 GCA_041749835.1 Gemmata sp.
GATGATCAGGCGGCCGGGTTGATCGGCGGCGGAGCTGTGGATTCCGGACAAGTTGCGATCATTCTCGGCAATTCTGCTGTTGTGAACTCCTCCTCAGATGAGTTGCCACGGCAGGGAACGCTCGATGCGATGAAGCTGAATTGGGGGCCATACTTGTGGATGCGCTGCTACTCCAATGGTGCTCAGTTCCTCGACGAAATCGCTGGCCGCGACTGGTACACCTGTGCGGAAGCGGGCACTGTCCCACCGGGTTGCGACGGAACCGCTGTGCTGCCGTTCTTGCTCACCGAGCCATCTCGTGGCGTGCATCAGCCCATGGTGAAGTGGTTCCCCGGTGAACCCCAGAAACGAGAAAGCCGAGTTCGAGCTTGCCTCGAAGCCATTGCGTACTTGATTGCGCTGGGCGTGCGGGAACATGAGGCCGCGGGGCAGAACATCCGCCGGGTGACGGTCTCCGGGGGAATGGCCCAATCCAAATTGATGTGTGAAATCCTGGCGAGTGTGTTGAATCGACCACTCGATCGACTGGTTTCAAGCGAAGGCCCGGCACTCGGTGGTGCTGTGGTCGCACTTGCTGGGCTTGAAACCTCTCTGCGTCGCCGACAGGCAATCGCGGAACCGTTCACGGCCGCCGATGCGGTTTCAGCGATGGTCAAGTTCCGGGACCGTGTTGAACCCCGCGCCGATTGGATCGAGCCCTATCGACGCGGGTTGGCCGAATTCGAGCAACGGTTACCGTGAGTGACCATTACTTCTGATTGCTGATCTTGACATTCACCGAGGTCTTTTCGGTCGCATTGCGCAGAATCACTCGGGTCGGTGTATCCGCAGGCACCTCTGCAGAAAGCGTGTCCGATTTGCCTTTTTTCATGGCGAGGGCTTTCGACGGATCGGCACCTAACAACCCATCATCACCCTTGGCATCATCAGCTTTGAACAGATACACCGAAACCTCTGCGTTGGGTGAACTGAATTCGACCGTGACCGTTTGAGCCTTGTGTTGGCCATCCAAGTCGATGGCTTTGGCATCACCCGAATCGAGTTCGATCGTCCGCGACTCATTGAGTTTCGCGGGGCCACAACCCGGAAGCAACATGCAACAGCTTAACATTGTAATCACGGCCAGTCGGAGCAGCATGGGCATCTCCACAATGGAATCAGGGTGATGAAACACGGGAGTTCGCACCGAAATACCAACTACTAATCCTTGATTTTCAACAAGTTGTCAATCAGTTTATACCCGACACCGATCGCGTCAGTGGGGACAAACGCGTTCACGTGCACGATGTCCCCCTTCAGGGTGATCGCGAAACCCACAAAGGTTCGTTCACCCTTGGGTTCCGGCATTTTGCCAAGCTGCGGGAAACCTGGGATCGCCACGGTTGCCGGACGCGCGGCATCAACCAGCGCGGTAATCAGGCCGCCGGTCTCTCCGATCATGACAAAGGTGGCATCTTCAGGCAGCCTGGCGCGGGTGGCTTTGTAGGCCTTCTCAGTGCCGATCATCTGCTTGCCATCCAGGTATTGATCCAACAATCCTCGCGCGGTCTCCCAATCTTTCGCCGTCAGGGTGATCACGAGTTTGCCATCGGTGCCGATCCAAAGTGATGTGGTCTCCTGGGCGGTCCGTTTAAGGTTCTGGAGTGTCGCTTCCTGAACCTGTTCGGGGAGGTTCGCAACAGTCGCATCGAAATCGAACACCAGCAGGATTCGGGTGAAAACGAACGTCCGATAGGTCTCGGCTTCATCCTGCACGCGAGGTGGGTTCTTCAGTACGATCGAGTTGATCCGCCCACCTGCTGCAACGGCTTTGTAACACTTGGTGATGGCGCGGGCAGCTTTTTCGGCTTCCTTGTAATTGGAAATGGCGATGGCGGTGTGGGTCGATGTACTGGCGGACCAATCGCCGCGGTGTCCGGCAGCCACGCGATCGCGGGTATGTTGCTCGATCAGCATGGCCCCGCGTTGGTCTTCGTCGGTGGTCACGAATTCCTGGCTCATCTCTCGCAAGAGTTCCGTAAAGGTCTTCCCCAGTTGCATCTGGTTATAAACGGCGAGACCGCTGGGGAGCTTGCTGATCTCCACCACGGGAGGTGAGGCCTCGGCCTGCACGAACTTGGCACTGGGCGAGTTCTCCGAGAAGCGCACCTGCATGCGTAGCGCCAGCCCATCCGAACGGAACTCTCCACCGATCACGACGGCCTGGCAATCCTCGACAGCCTGAAAGGCACCTTTCAGGAGTTCCTTCATGGCATCGACCTGTTTCATTCCGAAACCGGGGAGCATCCCGCCCTGCATCGCCTGTTGAAGCCCAAAGTCGATCAGTCCGCGGATACCCCGGATTTGCTCTCCATACTGATCGTTGATTTGTTCCACGTTCACAAGCAGTGCCAGATCGCTCTTCAGAAACGTTTCGGCCAGTTCGGAGCCCATGACCTGCGTGGTTCCGACTGCGTATTTGGCCACGTAACTATCGGCTGTCGGTTTGTCGAGGCTCAAGGCGACGTAGTCCTTGAGGTCCACGAGAAAGACAGTCGTTTCCTCACCGGGCAAGATGGTCTTGAATGCTGAGGGGCCATCGCGCTCGTTGGCCAGCGACTTGAACTCCTCACGTGTCAGAAACGAATCGACAAACTCTTTTTGTGAGGTGACGGGAATAAGTATCGACACGGCGGGGGTGTCTTCCAGAATCGACTCGATATTGTTGACCACGAGATAGATTCGGCCATCCTTTCGGATTCCGTCCAGCTTCCGGCCTTCCATCAGTTTCTCAAGTTGCTCGTCGAGGAGTTTCGTGAGCTTCTCTGCTTCTTGCGGCAACGCGGTGGTCAAGAGCTTGTTCAGCCGAGTCCGTGTCTTTTCGTAACCATTCAGGCACACCACCACGGGCGCGGACGCCGGGTACGGAAACCGTGAAGCATTGACATCGGCAGGTGGTTGTTGCGCAGCGACCATGACGGGATAAGCCAGAACTGCCACAACGCTGGCCATGAGGAACCGAGGCATGATGTGACCTCTTTGAGAGGTGAGGCACTGGGTTACAAACGTATTCGATTGGGCTATAAGGCCGAGAAGTATTACAAGCGCAAGACTATCACTTTCCTCATCTTGCGGCCTGTTCAACTCGGCGGCAATCCTTATTTTGAGTCATCTTTATCGTCAGACACATCTTGCGTTTCGAGGCGGAACGGTTGCCAGACGTGGGGCCGGGCCAGCGGTTCGATGTGCATCACCTCTTCCCCACGCTGAAAGACTCGCACCGATCCACTCGATTGGCTCACTGCGAACGCCACGGCTGCAGTCGCCTTGCTGATCCCCGCGGCAGCCATGTGCCGAGAGCCAAAACCCTTGCGAAGGTTAACGCCATCGGCCCGGGCATTCAGATGAAGGCACGCCGCCTCGGCAATACCATCACGGCTGATCAATAGTGCGCCGTCGAGTTTGGCAATCTCCTTGATCTGTTCACGGACATCGCGATTCCGGATATCGCGTTCGGCCCGGGTGTAGCCACGGAACGGGTTGAAGTTCTGAAAGCGCGATAAGCTCAGCACCTTCCGGGTGTCGCCCACCACCAGGATGGTGCCGACCGGTTGGCCCTCACGTCCTTCACGGCCGATCTCGGTCGCCAGATCGACCACCGCCCGCAGTACGTCCATGGGAGCCGCATTCCCCAGGATGCGTAAATCCTGCGCGGTCATGCGTTCGAGGTGTTCACCCAGGTGTATGATGCTGAGACTATCCACGGGCTCAGGGGCATCTTCGAGCGTGGCAATCCCGTTGTAAAGCGCGACCACGTGCGCACCGGGCTGGAGTAGTTCCTCGGTGACGGCCTTCAGTAACGCGGAGTTCATTCGCTCTTGTGTGGGAAGCGGTTCCGGGTCGAGGTCGATCACCGTCCAGTCGGGGTCGTCACGCAACGACCGCGTGAGTGCTGGGTTTTCGGCTGCTACGAATAACCGACACCCCGAAAGCATTCGAGAGACTTCCTCCCAATCAATGGCGGTCTCGGTCAACAACAGCACGGCGTCGGCCGGGAGGGTCTTGACAAGATCCCGGGCCGCCTGCAACAGGGCGACAGATTGGCTAGGCAGGCTCATGAAACAATCCGCGGAACATTCGGCAGCGATAGGTTCGCCCACTGTAGGCGAGAATATCCATCTGTGCCAACAGCATTGCAAAGAAAATTGAAATGAGGCCAGGGCGCACTGGCGTTAGCAAAAATTAATATTAAGTGCGATAAAAGTACAAATTTCTTCTTTATGTGTTGGTGCTGATTATGCCACCAGCTTAGGATCTGGCGAGTGTGGCTAAGTAATCACTTTTTGTGCTTTCACCACACAATTCGTCTCCTGAAAGGAGTTCGCCCATGAAGTCCCGTGTTGTATCCAGTGTTCTGTCAGGTCTGGTAGTACTGCTCAGTTGTAACATGAGCCAGGCTGCCATCATCGACTACAGTGCAACGTGGTCAGGTGCCGCCTTCGGCAACAACGCAAACGCAAATGCCATCATTACAGTGGACACATCATTACTTGCTAATCCCGGAAACAATGATTTCTTCAGCTCACCGGGGAGTTTCGGGGCAGCGATCACAAATGTGGTTCTTACCGTGTCAGGGGCAAGTGCAGGAAATGGTACTTTCACAAATGCGGATTTCTCATTTTACGTTTTCAACTGGAACACGGCACTTAACCTGAACGCTGAGTTGGTGGGCCAACCCCAGAATACTGGCGGCCCCTGGGGAACTAACGCGAGCCAGGCCGGTTGGGACGGAAGCCACGACTTTAATCTGTTCGCTGCCACGGTAAATGCCCCCAACGGTACATTTTACTATGAACTTACCACCAATGGGGGCTTTGGCGATTCGATGTATCTCACAAGTTTTGCGCCCGTTGATCAAGCAGTACCTGAACCAACGACTTTAGCTCTGTTTTGCGCCCTCTCATTTGGAGTATTCGGCTTCGGTCGGAGAGACAGAATGAAGGATTGAGTTGGAGCGTTTCGGGGAGTGAACGACCAAGACCGGGGGAGTTCCACCCCCGGTTGACTTTTGCACCTCATCTTGCAGCAAGCCACAGCACAACCGCACAATACATTTCATAAAACCAGGGGACATACACCCTGGCCCTCTTTCATGAGAATCACGCCATGCTCGAATCAATTCTGGATGCCGTGGGTCACACACCCCTGGTACTGCTCAGCCGAATGACCGAGGGTCTTCAGGCCAAGGTTGCGATCAAGGTCGAGATGACCAATCCCGGTGGAAGCGTGAAGGACCGCGTGGCCATGGCCATGATCTCGGAAGCCGAGCAAAAGGGACTGTTGCGACCGGGCGGAACCATCATCGAAGCGACGGCTGGGAACACCGGCGTTGGGCTCGCCATGGTGGCCGCGGTCAAGGGTTACCGTTGTATCTTTGTGCTGCCCGATAAGATGTCGAACGAGAAGATCGCACTTCTGAAAGCGTATGGTGCGGAAGTGGTGATCACGCCCACTGGTGTCGCACCCGATTCTCCGGATAGCTACAACGGCGTGGCCGATCGCCTTTCGCGGGAGATCCCGGGAGCCTGGCGACCCAATCAGTTCACCAATCTCGCCAATCCCGAGATACACTACCGCACCACCGGTCCTGAGATCTGGGACCAGAGCCGAGGGAAAGTCACCGTCTTCGTGGCGGGTGTGGGAACGGGCGGCACGGTAAGTGGTGTGGGGCGTTACTTGAAGGAGCGGAACCCGAACATCAAAGTCGTGGGTGCCGACCCCGAAGGCTCGATCCTTTCTGGTGGCAGCCCCAAACCCTGGAAGGTCGAGGGCATCGGGGAAGACTTCGTCCCGAAGACCTTTTCCAGTCAGTATGTGGACGACTGGGAACGGGTCAGCGATGCCGAATCGTTTCATGTGGCGCGTGAGTTGGCTCGCCGCGAAGGGATGTTACTGGGTGGCAGCACCGGGACGAATGTGGCGGCTGCGCTCCGCTATGCTCGCCGGTTGGGTGCCGGCCATCTCGTGATCGCGCTCGGCTGCGATACAGGCCGCAACTACCTGAGCAAGTTCTTCGACGATCGCTGGCTCGCCGAAAACAAATTGAGTTTTGCGGAACCACAAGCGCACACTGTGGGCGACTTGCTGAAGCGACGTGGCGAGCGAAAACTCGTCACCATTGCTCCTGATACTACAGCTGAAAAAGCGATCCAACTCCTGGAAGCAACTGGTATCTCGCAACTGCCGGTCGTGGATGCCGCAGGCCGGCCTGTTGGCAGCGTTCAAGAAGTCACGCTTGCGCGCATCCTGCACGATGGTAAGGACCCCAATCAGGTAGTGATCGGCGATGTAATGGCTCGCCCGCTTCCCGTGGTTGATATCCATACGCACCTCGATGAACCCTACCGGCTCCTGATG
>JBGTAO010000285.1:0-3022 GCA_041749835.1 Gemmata sp.
CAACCAACAACACCACGGCCCACGGAGTGTCATCCGTGGGCCGTGGTGCGTTGTCAAGTGCTCTGCCGGAAATCGTCGATTAGCCGTTCGAAGCGGCGTTGCCGTTATGCCCGTTCAGCATGGGGAGCGGAATGATCCGGCGGATGGCATCGCCTTCCGCTACCGCTTCGGTTTCGCTGCCACCATCGCTACCACAACCTTCGCGAGCCACGCGCGGTTTGCGTCGCCCCATACGTTCATTGTCTTGCGGCACCAGAGCGGTCTTATCGCCCTGGAGCAACCCGCTGACGCCGCGAGTGGCCGTGGGGTTGATGGTGGCGAGTTTGTCTTCGGCCTGGTAGCGAATAAGCAACCCTTCGTAGTTCCGCAGGATTACGGCATCGTCGGACATGCTGACCAGGTAATTGGGCATCATCGGAATCTTGCCACCGCCGTGCGGGCTATCCACCACGTATGTGGGAATACCGATCCCGGACATATGCCCACGGAGGCCTTCCATGATTTCCAGGCCCTTCCACACACTGGTGCGGAAATGCCCGGCTCCGGTCACGGGGTCGCAATGGAAGATGTAGTAGGGGCGAACCTTGATGCGCAGTAGGCCGCGCAACAGGGTACGCATGGTGCCAAGATCGTCGTTGACGCCCTTCAAGAGGACCGAATGATTATTGATCGGCATCCCGGCACGCAGCAAGCTCTTACAGACACGCGCCGCTTCGGGAGTGATTTCACGCGGATGGTTGAAGTGCGTCTGAATGTAAACCTTCTCGGCGGAGGCGAGTAGGTCGATCAACTCCGGATCGTAGAGCCGCTGCGGCAACGTGACGGGCACGCGGGTACCGACGCGGATCACATCGATGTGCTCGATCTCTTTGAGATTATCGAGGTAGTAGCGCAACTTCCCGATGGGCAATGTCAGCGGGTCGCCACCCGAGACGATGACATCGCGGATTTCGGGGTGCTGTCGAACATAGTCGATCATCCGCTCGTCGTCGGCACTGACGCCTTCCCAGCCACCACGGGTGAGCGTGGCACGCTTGCGGGTGCAATAGCGGCAGTACATCGAGCAGTTCGGCGTGGTGATCAGCAGCGCACGATCGGGGTAGCGGTGCGTCAGCCCGGGAACTGGCGAATCCTTGTCCTCTTCCAGCGGATCATCGAGTTCGTAACCCGAAGGGTTTTCCGCTTCCAGAGGCGAGGGCACCGACTGAATCCGAATCGGATCGGTAGGGTTGTCCGCGTCGATCAGCGAGAAGTAATACGGCGGGATCGCGAGCTTGTAGTCGCCTTCGAGACGACCAATCGCTTCCAACTCGGCAGGCGAGAAGTGGAGCAGCGTACGCAGTTGGCGCACAGACCGAATCGAGTTCTGGGTCTGCCAGCGCCAATCATCCCATTGCGAGTCGGGGATATTCTCCCAGATCGGGTGACGCCGCGACTGGCTCGGGGGATCCTCATCCTCACGGCTGACATCAGCAGGTAGGCCGGCAGTCGTGTGAGGAGGACGGATGTTGGGCTCGAACATACTGCGGGTGACCTCTGCGGGTCGGTGTTCCCGGGTCGCGACCACAGGTCAGCGGCTCAGCGGGTGCGACTCGACGGGCGGAACTTGCCACAACGAGTACGCTATAAAAAGCAATCGTAACGCCCGATCTTCGAAAAACAAGTTATGGATGGGGTGATGTTGCCCGGTTCTTTCGGATTTTTTGCGCCACCACCACTACACTCCGAACGATTCCGCGCGATCAAGGAAAGAATCGTTACCTCGACGCCACAGCGGACAGCTCTCCATCCAGTTGATAATCATCATCGACTCTTCACCGGACAGCGCAATACCGGAATGTGGAAAATAGGTCAAGTCGTTTGGCCTTGGCAAGCCTGCTGCCTGAACAGGAGCGAGGCACCCTGGGCGAAACGGTTGCTGCGGGTGGTTCACCACCATTGGCGTCACTTCAGTTGCTGCGGAGGATACTTCTTCCGCATGATCGCTTCGTAGTCGGCATCGGCATCGGGTGCGGGCTCACCGAGCACCACCAATCCTTCGAGGCACATCGCGGGGTTCCCAGCCGGTTCACACAACCACAAGGATAGTTCACGATATCCACTGAAGAGATCCCAGTTCGTAGGCACATACCCCGACCACCCGTTGACGCAGCGCAATCCCAGATCCTGGGAAGCACGCATCACCTCGTTCTGTAGGATCAGATGCCCGAATGGGCGGTCCTCACCGGCAGTTGGGAACGCATACACAACACGTGTTTGATTTTGCCGAGAGATGGCTTTTTTGATGCGGTTCTGGCGATCGAGCACACGATGCAGCGGATAGCGCATCGGTTCCCACGTGGCAGCACGCGCACCACTGACCGATGTCAACCATTGCTCACCGACGACGATCAACAGGAGCAGCGTTCCCAACGTGATGCGAGCGAAGCTGCCAGATCGGGCGACGATACCCAGGAACGCATCACAGGCCGCAGCGATCACGATCGCCATCGGGAAAAGTAAAACCAATACAACCCGGCCAATCGCACGGATTCCGCCACCTCCCGGCATACTGAGCACCGGTTCGTAGATCCAAACACCCGCAATGGGTGTGACCAGCACCATGAGCCCCGCGACGGACCACGCTGCAACCACGACGGTGGTCAGGCGGTCGCCAAAACACACGCGGCGCACAATCAGCCCGAGTGCCAGAAATACGCAGGCCAGCGGAACAAGGCCCGGTAGCAATTGGTGCTCACCCATGGTGTCGGTTCCCCAACCGGTGCGATCGGCCAGTTCGGGGAAAGCCGCTGCCGTGCGGGGTGGTGTCAACCAGGCGCTCACTCGCGGTGAGTGCAAGCGAACCTGTTCAGCAGGAACACTTCCCACGCCGCGCAGATGGGCCACCGCCAGCGGCGCAATCGCAATCCCGGCGACGATCAGCAGACCAAAGCGGAAGCCCCAGACCCGCCAACCCGGGAGCAACAACTGCTGCCAAGGCAACTGGCGACCGTAGCGGAGCACGCTGATGGCAAACCCACTC
>JBGTAO010000286.1:0-2750 GCA_041749835.1 Gemmata sp.
CCGCCGCAACGGCGGGCTGAATCCTCACCTCACCACACCGCACGGCCCGAACCGGTTGACCCATCGTGATCCGCCGGCCGAACCCATTTCGACAAGGGCGATCCCACACCTTCCCGACAACGTGATCCGCCGGGCCGGTACGCAGTACATCATTTGTCTTGCAGCCAGTCTGACAACAGATCACAACACCACCTTTCTCCCCAGGATTGATCGAAAGACTTGGCGTCTGGTCATCATGGGCAGGACAGTGGGCGCGAAAGCCGCCCTGCTTGGTGGGTCCTACACATTGGAAGTACTCGGAGACTTGCTCAATGTGGGTTAGTTTCTGCCATTTGATGACGGCTTCGTGAGCGGCTTTTGCCCGTGGCGAGGAGAGAAATGCCTTCACCGCACTAGCCCTCGTTTCCCGATCCTCAGGCTTGGAATGTTGATCCCCATCTCGATTGCAGTCTGATATAGTCGGCATTGGTTAGTACTCCCTACTCTTGGACCAGGCCTCTTCAGCGGGAGCTCCTGATCCAAGTGTCGTTGTGTTAAGAAGATGAGTTCCCGACTCCTCTACGAGGTTATGCACCCCGTTTCTTCAACTCCTCACCAGCACGTTCCGCATCTCGGTGAAGTTTCGTGGGCGAACGCAGCTGTGATCCTGGGCTGGGGCTGGGAGCAGGTGCTCCGGTTAGCGCCGAACTGAAACGGTTGACTGCTCCCCAGGACGTCAACCAGCGTGCGCCCACACGGACAGCTTCGAGTTTGATCACGTGCCCCGTGGGGGAAGCGACACCTTTCGTGATCCACCGGAACACAGTACTGGGATTCACGTTCCGATTGACGCGGTGCCCCGGGAAGAGCTTCCCGGCAGCCGACAAGGAAAGACCCTCTCCCTTTTGGATTTCGACAAGAACCCTGGGAACGCAAATCTCTTGCACATCATCAGCCATAATTCACCTCACTCAGGAATTCAGGTCTGACGCATATTATCAAATTGATCTAGTCTTGTGTGGAGCCGAAAAACTCGTGTCGTGTTGTTGTCTTTTTTTCTACTATTCACGAGGCCGCAATATGAGAAATGACTCGCCCTGGGAGGTAGTTTACCTGGAATTTGCAGGATGCGCGAAACGTAAACGGAGTCCCCAACCCGAACAATAGTCACTGAATTGCACCCTGGATCTCAATAGCGCATTTTTACGCTTACCAAATCGTGAAATACGACTGATTCAAACTTTTTTGCGCTATTGAGACACAACAAAGTTTCCGCTCCTTCTATGATTGATGATTGCCTGATTTAAATAATAACATTAGAACAAACATGATTTTATTTTTGAGCTGCAAGACCCGGCTCTGCTCTGGGTCCATTCTGTGCAGGTCTGAGCGGGGGATCTGCCTGAGAGGTCGGTAACCGAGCATGTTCGAGATTACTTACACAGGCAGTGGCCTGCCTTGCAATGCTCATTCCGATTAGCTGATTCGACAACCTGGAACTCGCCAATTGGCTTTGTCGAGCTGTTTCATTCAGCTTCTGAGCGTATTCCGCTCCCACCTGGTTTCAGATCGCACCTCCGAATTCACGACACCCTTCCTATCGTTCAATTGCTACGATTGCTGAGCTGCGAGGAATGTCTCACTTCAATCTGAGTGGGGCCAAACTGTAGTAACGTGCTTGGCTTATCTCGGCGGATGAACCAAGCACGGGAACGCTGGCCAACGGCACATTCCGAGAACGAGTGTCCGCGTCGCATTACCCAATCTGGGTTGCCACCGCAGCGGCACGTGTTAAATCGCGTTCGGCGTAGACCTGGGTCACATCGGCCCGGGAATGCCCCAGCAGCACCTGAGCCGCTTCCAGGCCGTATTCTTTCCTCACCAGCGTCGCGAAGAGATGACGAAGCTGGTTGGGATGCCAGTGAGGAACTCCTGCCTTCTTTGCACCCTTGGCCACAGCCTGGGCATAGGCTGCGGTTTCGAACCGAGTGCCGGGCACTCGCTTCGGTTGAACCTTCTTCCGGTTGATCTGAGAGGGTTGAACCGATGACTTTCTTGCGGCTCGCATCGCTGCGTACCGATCTTCCCGCTGCCGGGCGGGCGAGAAAACCGGTAACTCAGGCGATTGTTGCGCAGTTTCCAGGAATGTTTGAAGCACAGACTGAGCCCGGGGCCCCAAGGGAATCACACGTTCCTTCCCATGATGGGCCGTCTTGTGCTGCCGGGGTCGATACAGCCACACAGCCCCGGATCGATCAATCTCGGCCAGTGTGAGTTTGCATACCTCACCCGGCCGCATGCCAGTATAGCGCTGCAATTCGACCATACCTCGAACATGTCGACCCAGGTGGGGCAGGGTGGCCACGACATGATCTGGATCGACGGGTCGTACGGGCTCACTCTCCCGGGCCATCGTTCGACCAGCCCGTAGACCCGCGAGTGTTTGAAGCGCTTGGTAAACCGTGACTGGGACAGTTCCCTGTGCCACAGCCCACTTGAAAATCCGTTTTATGCGATCGATACGACGATTAATGAGCTTGCGACACAAGCCACGCTCGACCATCTGGGTACGAACCGTTGCAAGAGCAACAGGTCCGAATTCGGCAACGGAGGTCAGGCCATACAGCTCGCGAACGGGAATTAGTGAGAGTTTGAGTTCGCGGACCTCACTGGTAGGTTGGCCGTCCGGAGTGCGGTAGTAGGTCGCTGCATGTTCCAGGAATGCGAGCAGCATCTCATTGATCGTGAGATCCGATGACTTGACGGGGAGA
>JBGTAO010000287.1:0-6695 GCA_041749835.1 Gemmata sp.
CGAAATCCGCACGGATCTCCAACCTGCTCGCCGGGAGTTGGCCAACCTGATCCTCGCGCGAGACTTCTTCGCATCGGCACAAGGGTCGGAGGATCGCGTGGCATTCGGGGTGGTCGAGTGCATCCTGCAGTTGGCCTGTGCGCGAGCCGAAACCGCCGATCATCTGCGTTCTGCCCCACCAGCGTTTGGCAGCAAAGGGTTCATCCGGAAGCTGGGGCTCACCAGTGCCAACGCGCTGACTACAACCTGGAATGCCGATCTGGTCCACCGGGGTTTGTGCGTCTACGCCGGCTACACGCAGGAACCGGCCGATCAGTTTGTCGAGGGTGTGCGGGCGGATCTGGAAGAACAGACCGCAGAACTGACCCGGAAAGTGAAACGCCTGGAACGCGAGGAAAAAGCAATCGTGTCGCTATTAGATCTCGGAGTCACACGCAAGCAAACGGAGCAGTTACTCCCTACCGATTGCCGTGAGGAGCGGATCGCCAAGTACGAGCGGCACCTCCACAATCTCCTCACCTCTACCCTGCACGAACTGGAACGGCTTCAAGCCCGCCGCGAGGGGGAAGTGGTGTCACCGCCTGCAGTCGCAGATGTGAACGTGACTGTGGCCGCGGATCTGGGCTGAGCCCGGCGGTGGCTTTGTTTTGGCGAGCGGGCTCGCAGTAGGTATAAGAATCTCAAATGTGTTAGATCTTTTGCAGGAAATTTGTGCAACCAACTTTGACAACATGCATAGAACGTGTTCTTTTTATCCATTCCTAATGCAATCGAACTGGAACAATTAAGGTAATGAGTGGTGACACAACACATCCCCCGGTGTTGGGCCAAGCTCGGCAAGGAGAAATGGCCGGATAAGTATCACCCGGTGATCTGCCACCTCATAGACGTGGGGCAGGCGGCCGCTGCACTGTGGCAACATGTGGTGCGGCAACCGATGAAACAACACATCACAGAAGCACTCGGATTGCCTGAGGAGGATGCAGCGAGGAGGTGGCTTGCCTTCTGGATCGCGGCCCACGACATCGGCAAACTGACCCCGTGTTTTCAGTTGCAGGGAAATACCGACAAGTTGAAGGAACAACTTGAAACGGCCGGCTTCTTATTGACCACATGTGGGAATCCGCACCACACAGAAACCGGTACCAAAATTCTGCACAGCGCATTCACGCAGGGCAAAGCTTGTCCAAAACTTGACGATCCACTCGCCCGGAAGATTGCAGTTGCGGTCGGTGGCCACCACGGTACCTTCCCGAGCAGCTGGGAGGGGCACTGTGATTCACTTGGCAACGAAAAGTGGTACGCCTTGCGTCAGGAAGTGTTTGAGCACATTTCCCGACTTTTCGGGGTCAACGACCAACAGATTCCCAGGCCCACGAGCGACGATCAATCGGTCTGGATGTATCTCGCCGGGCTCACTTCCGTCGCCGACTGGATCGGCTCCAACACTGAGTTCTTCGAGTCGAAGGGAAACTCGGCGGTTGCGGACCAGGGTCTCGATATCGACGACTACTTCTGCAATTCAGGCAACAAAGCTGCGAACGCATTGGAGAAACTCGGATGGCGACATCACAAGGGGGTGAGCGACACCCTGTTGTCATTCGAGAAGGCCACCGGGATTGGCACTCCGCGACCACTTCAAGACGCGATCATTCCCATCGCCACGGAAATGAAAGTGCCGCAACTCGTGATTGTCGAAGCGCCGATGGGTGAGGGTAAGACGGAAGCCGCGTGGTATATCGCCGATTGCTGGGACCGTCGCGGTGGGCAGGGCACATACGTCGCGCTTCCCACAATGGCAACCAGCAACCAGATGTTCGGGCGGGTGGCGAGTTTCCTCGAGACCGAAGGTGAAGGCAAGAAAAACCTGATACTCCAGCACGGGAAGGCCTCGCTGAATGATCGGTTCGAGATGCTCAAATATGCAGCGTGGGTGTACGACGAGGAGAAGCATCCCGCGGGTGTTGTCGCCGAAAGTTGGTTCGCGGCAAACAAGAAGCACGGATTGCTTGCCCCATATGGCGTCGGCACGATCGACCAGGCGTTGCTTGCCGTGCTTCAAACCAAACATGTCTTCGTTCGTCTCTTCGGCCTCGCGGGTAAGTGTGTGATCCTCGACGAAGTCCACGCCTACGACGCCTACATGACGACGCTCATGGAACGACTCCTGCGCTGGCTCGCCGCGCTGGGGTGCCCCGTGGTGCTGCTGAGTGCAACGCTGCCAGCCGAGAAACGCGCGAAGTTGATCGAAGCCTATAGCGGTACAACGACGACCAAACTGGACGGAGATAATCACTACCCGCGCGTAACGTTCGTGAGAGTTCAGGACGGTACACCTGTGGTGATATGCTTCCCCGCCGCTGGAACGAAAGAGATCCACCTCGATTGGGTTGAAGATCACGATTTGCCTGAGAAGTTACGGGCGAGCCTTTCTGATGGCGGGTGCGCTGCGGTGATCCGGAACACCGTCGGGCTGGCGCAGGAAACGTTCACGCGGCTGAAGGAGGATTTCAAGGGCACCGACGTCGTGGTAGAGCTGTTCCACGCCCGATTTCCGTTTGGACGTCGAAAGCAGATCGAAGATGCGGTGCTGGCGAAGTTCGGCAAAGGCACGGACGGCAAACCCGAGAATCCACTGCGTCCCAAGAAGGCGATCCTGGTGGCGACTCAAGTGATCGAACAGAGCCTTGATCTGGATTTCGACGTGATGTTCACGGACGTCGCGCCAGTGGACTTGGTGCTACAACGCGCCGGCCGCTTGCACCGGCACGAGCGTAGCAGTCGGCCGGGTGGCGATGCCAAGTTGTGGCTCATCGAACCGGGGAAACGTCAGAAGGATGGCCTTCCGGACTTCGGTCCATCGGAGTGGGTGTACTCGCGGTTTGTGCTCCTCAAGTCGTATGTGGCCTTGAAAGCAAAGACGACGGTCTCGCTTCCCGACGACCTGGAACACCTCGTTGAACAGATTTACGGTAAAGAATCGATGGATACGCCCGAGCACTATCAGAACGACCTCGCGGAGAGCGAGAAGGCAATGCGAGAGGAACAACGAATGCAGAACCGGGCGGCCAAAGGCGTAATGATCTGGACCCCCGAGATGGACGACCTGTTGGAGCAACCGAATCAACAGCTTGAGGAGGACGACCCTGAAGCCCACAAGAAGGTACAGGCTGCCACTCGGGACACGGAGCCAACGGTGCAACTGATCCTGGTCTACCAACTCGATGGCAACGATTTCCTCGACCCCTATGGCAAGGATCCGTTTGACGAATCCAAGGTGCCGGACGTGAAGCGACTCCGCCAGTTGCTCAACAACGAGGTTACGATCAGCCACAAGGGTTGTGTATTCCACTACGTCAAGCAACCAGTACCGTCGGGCTGGAAGAAGTGTGGAATGCTCAAGCACCATCGAATTGTTCGGATTGATCAAGATGGATCGTCCCTAACCGACGACCGAATCCGGCTGGACACCGAATTGGGTGTGATCATCTATCGAAACCGTGAAGGAGAGGGGGCCTGATGTGTTCGTTCAATCTGATCCAGGAGCCGTTCATTCCGTGCCTGCGCACAGATGGTGAGTTCGCAGAGTACGGCTTGCAGGATGTACTCGTTAATGCCCACGAGATTGCAGAACTGCGAGACTCATCACCTTTGGTCACAGTTTCGCTTCATCGGTTGCTGCTGGCGATCCTGCATCGATGTTATGACGGACCGAAAAGTACATCTGCACGGATTGCGATTCGAAGTGCAGGCAAGTTCGATGGAGCTCGGCTCGCGGAGTACTTCGAGAAATGGGTCGATCGTTTCGACCTATTCCACGAAAAGTACCCGTTCTACCAACGAGCTGGGTTCAAGACCGGTGAGCCCAGTGGAATCAACAGGCTCGCCCAAGAGTTATCTCGTGGCAACAACGCAGCCCTGTTCGATCACACCACGGACGATCCTCCGCCAGCTTTGAATCCAGCACAGGCGGCTCGCCTAGTGATCACGGAGCAAGCGTTTGCCGTGGGCGGCGGAAAGAGTGACACCGGGAACACAACCCACGCCCCACTGGTGTCCGGTGCCACCGTGCTGGTCCGTGGAAAAACACTATTCGAGACGCTGTGGCTCAATCTCGTCACCTACGACGGTTCCGAGCGACCAGTGGCCTGCGATCCGGAAGACGCACCGGTCTGGGAACGACCGCCCGCACAACCTGATAAACAGCCCCTTACCCCGTTCGGTTACCTCGATTACCTGACATGGCAAAGCCGCACCCTCTGCCTCCACCCCACGGTTGATAATGGGCGGGTTCTTGTTCGCCAGGTGTCGTACGCACAAGGACGGAAATGCGACCCGCAAGCGGGCTTCTTCAACCCGATGGTGGCGTTCAATCGGAATCGCAATAATGATCCGTTTCAGCCAGTACGATTCAATGAGTACCGCGACTTATGGCGCGATAGCACGGCCCTCTATCAGGTCAGCGACCCAGACACAAAACTTGAGCGTGCTCCACTTACGTTGGTCGAGCTTACGGGGAGCGGGTTCAAAGGCGTGCTTCCAACTACCTCCCGCTATAAACTTTCCGTGTTCGGGCTTTGCACCGATAAGGCCAAGGTGAACTTCTGGCGGCACGAGTCCCTTCCGTTGCCGCTGGCGTACCTCGACAAGCCTGAACTTGTCGAAGCGCTGAAGCAAGCCCTGAAGCTCGCTGAAGAAGTCGCGTCGGATGCACTTCGGAAAGCGGCGTGGATCACCGTGGCAAATCGGCTCGCGGGCGATTCTGGCATGAATCCGGATAAAGCTCGCGTGCAAAGCATGCTCGATTCCTTCGCGCCGGAGCCGCTCTACTGGTCACGCCTCGAATTGCCGTACCGCGAACTCCTCGTTGACCTCGCTGAAGCGATCACCCCCGAGGAACGTTCCGCTCGTGGCGCTGCGTGGTTCTGGTGTGTGCTGCACCAAACCGCTCTCGACGCATTCGACAACTCCATTGGCCGTATCGACGGTGGCCGTGATCTCAAGGCCACCACCATCGGTCGTGGAATGTTGTCGCGCTTACTCAGGAAAGTGCAATCCTCGAACCACATCCCTGATCGTCAACCCCAACAGAAAGAAGGTGCTGCATGAGTGACCACGCCCAGTGGATCGGACCACTCGTGACTCAGTTCACCAAGCTGGCCAACCCTGAGAACCCCGACCGCGAGGTGCTTGCCCACCTTCGTCGTGGGTTGTGCGGCCCAGCAGCATACACGTTGTCTCGAGTGGGCTGGTTGTTTCGTGGCGTACCCCAAGATCGAGTCGATCGGGCCCTCGATAGCGCAATACTCGCAGCTGGGCTGTTCGCTTGGGTGAAAGGGAATTGCCGGCAATGCGACAACATCAACTTTGGTCGGGCATTTGGAATGGGATTGAGTGAGGACGACAAGAAGCAACGAGAGAAGCGTTTCTCGGCATTACTCGACACAGATAGTGCCGAGCTCCCATTTGTGCTCCGGCAAGCCATTACCCTGATCGATGGACAATCACTCGACTGGAAGACACTCATCGTTCACTTGATGAACTGGGATCACCCGGATCGATGGGTCCAGAAGGAATGGGCTCGTGGATTCTGGGGGTATCAGGCTGCTGTTGATGACGAGCCCGCCGAAACCACGACGTCCAACGGATAGTACCCTCACCCTTCACTACATGGAGTTCACCTGTGCGTATCGAGATCCACGTTTTGCAGAATTTCGCCCCATCGAACCTGAACCGTGACGATACGGGGAGTCCCAAGGACGCTGAGTTCGGCGGTTATCGTCGTGCCCGCATTAGCAGCCAGTGCCTCAAGCGAGCAGTGCGGCACTATTTCAAAAGCGAAAAGCTCATTGACTCGCCACACCTTGCGGAGCGCACGAAGCGATTGGCCGGCGAAGTAGCCAATCGGCTCGTCACCAAAGGGCGTGCTGAGGCAGCTGCGTTGCGGGCAGCAAAGACCGGGGTGTCGGCATTCCTCCCCAAATCCGAGGACAACGACGAACACAAGACGCCGTACTTGCTATTCCTCGGTGAGTCAGAAATTGGTCGATTCACCGACGAGATCGACAAGCACTGGGATGCATTCTCAGTGGTATCCGCGGAGACACCCTCAGCAGTACCTGTAGAGGGGAAGACACAGAAGAAGGGCAAAAAATCCAAGAATGAAGACGGTCCCAAAGTGCCGGATGGCTTTGCCAAGGCCATTGAGAAACTCCTCGACGGTGGTAAGGCATCCGACTTGGCCTTGTTTGGGCGAATGCTCGCGGACCTGCCCGAGAACAATGTGGATGCCGCGTGCCAGGTCGCTCACTGTATCTCCACGAACAAGATCCACTCGATGGAGATGGATTACTTCACGGCCGTCGATGATCTGAAGCCAGATGACACAGCCGGGGCCGACATGATTGGTACCGTGGAGTTCAATTCTGCGTGTTTCTATCGCTATGCCAATCTCGATGTCGGGCAGCTTACCAAGAATCTCCAGAACGATGTCGAATTGACAAAGAAGACCGCGGAAGCCTTCCTCAAGGCGTTCATTCACGCGGTGCCCACCGGCAAACAGAACACGTTCGCGGCACACAACGACGCGTCGATCGTGTTCATCACCGTGCGGAAGGGTGGGCCGGTGTCGCTGGCGAATGCCTTCGTCAAGCCGATCGCACCCAATGGGGAGCAGAGTCTCGTCGAGAACTCCA
>JBGTAO010000288.1:0-5669 GCA_041749835.1 Gemmata sp.
CGTGCTGTTAGAGGGTGTGCCGGGGCTGGCCAAAACACTGGCGGTGCGCACGGTCGCTCGGGCTTTGCATCTCAAGTTTCAGCGGATTCAATTCACGCCCGACCTGCTTCCCGCGGATGTCATCGGCACGCAGATTTACAATCCCCGCACTGGTGAGTTTACCGTCAAACAAGGCCCGGTGTTTGCCAATGTCGTTCTGGCCGACGAAATCAATCGCGCCCCGGCAAAAGTGCAAAGTGCATTGCTGGAAGCCATGGCCGAGCGGCAGATCACCATTGGTGACCAGACACTCCCCTTGCCCCGTCCCTTCTTCGTGCTTGCCACCCAGAACCCGATCGAACAAGAGGGTACTTACCCGTTGCCAGAAGCGCAGGTGGATCGGTTCATGCTCAAGCTTGTGATTAACTACCCTTCACGAATCGACGAGCTCGCGGTGCTCGATCGCATGGGGGGTCTGAGCGTGAACACCGAGATCGAGCCGATCTTGACTACCGAAGGATTAGCGGAGTTGCGTTCTGGCGTGGATTCGGTATACGTCGATGCCAAGGTCAAGGGTTACGTGGTCGATGTTGTTCGTGCTACGCGCAACCCCGCGGAATATGGTCTGGATATCAGCGGACTGATTCAACTTGGCGCTAGTACACGCGGAGTGATTGCGTTGCACCGCGCGGCAAAGGCTCACGCATTCCTGGCTGGGCGAAGTTATGTCACTCCCGACGACGTCAAGGCGACCGCCGCCGATGCACTTCGCCATCGGCTGGTGATATCATTCGAAGCGGAGGCTGAAGACCTCCGACCCGAGCAGTTGGTGCGGCAAGTTCTGGATAAGCTTCCTGTTCCGTGAGGGGTGTCATGTGCCCGCGGCCGCGAAAGCGATCGCAGCACCAAGCACGACAATCCATGCAGCAAGTTCTATTTACCTTCCCATTTCTGAAGACTTGGTTCCCGCCAGACGGCATGCCGGTTTACGGATTTGGAGCGATGCTGTTTGTCACGTTCATTCTCGTGACATTGTGGGGAACCCGCCGCGCGAGTCGCATCGGCATGCCAGCCGAACGCTTCCAGGACTTCACCATCTGGGTGTTTGTGTCCGGGATCATCGGCGCGCGGGTGCTGTACATGATCCAGTATGCCAACCAGTTTCCCGATCAATCGCTGATGGGCCTCGCGGGTGCATTCTTCAAAATCTGGGAAGGTGGGATCATCTTCTATGGCTCGGCACTCGGCGGTGCTCTTGGGTATGGGCTCTTCTACTGGTTCGTCATGCGCCGGCTGAATGTCTCAGGTTGGCAACTGGCGGATGCAGTCGCGCCGTTGTTGGCATTGGGCATGGCGATCGGGCGAATCGGGTGCTATCTGAACGGTTGCTGCTGGGGCCAAGTCGCGATCGAAGAGTGCCGTACGATTCCCATCGGTGCTGCACACTTTCCGCTGTTGCCGGCGCACGCTCGGGGGCAGTTGGTGAACGAGCGACATTTGCAAACCTCCACCGGATTTGCCATCAATGCTCGCAACCGCTCGAACCGATTTGAAGATCCCCGTGCTGAGGTCACCGCTGTGGAGCGAGGCTCGCCCGCCGACAAAGCCGGTGTGCTGGTGGGAGATCGTGTGGTGAAGGTGAACGGCAACCCGAACGCCGTTGTGGTGGAGGTCTCGGGCAGCGAAGAGAAAGTGCGGGATGCACTCCAGCGGTTACAAGCCGCCGGCGCGACCCTGAGCGCAACACCCCAGGGACGGGAGGTTGCTCGCTTCGACGCTTTTCCGGCTTATCTGCAAGGTCGGGAGCGTGTGGAATCCGAAGTGCCCGGGGTGGATCTGCGAACCTACGATACGCTAGAGGAGATGAGCCAGGATTGGCCGCGCGGCAAGTCGCAGTTAACCATCGGAGTTGAGCGTGGCGGCAACGTGGTCGAACTCCCACCGTTCGCCCCGCAGACCATTGGGCTGTACCCCACGCAACTGTACGAAACCATCAGTATGTTGCTACTGATTCCACTCCTGCTGGTTTATTACCCGTATCGGCGTCACGATGGCCAACTTATGGTGATCCTGATGCTGGGGTATTCGATCCATCGCTTCATTAACGAATCACTTCGCGTCGAACCTGCAGTGGCCGGTGGCCTCACACTCTCTCAATGGGGAAGTGTTGTGATCTTCGCTGCCGCAATCGGAATCGAAACCTATTTGTGGATGGTCATGCCGTCACGTTGGAGCCAGCCACGCGAGCAAGTTGCACCAGCGCCACAAGGCCCAACCCATGGCACGGCGTGATCATTACTTCTGCAAAATCGGGAGATAATTGTTCGGTAGTTGCAGAATGATCAGTGCCATGGCTGTTGCGTATGCCGAGCCATGGTACGGATCGCTCCAGGAACCGCCGCCCGTGCGGATTTTGGAAAGCAACTCATCCCGAATGGCAGGCAGCCACGGAGTCCAGTAATCGTCTCCGGCCGTCCACATTGCCAAGGCGGCATAGTATTGCCCGTACCAGTAGTGTTGCGGGGAGATCTCGCGTTGCGAGAACTGGCGACCTGGAGTGAATTGCTGCAGGTATTTCAATCCGCGTTCGATCTCCTTCCCTTCGTAAATCCCCGCGCTGTAGAGCCCAACGATTGATGCCGCTGTCCGGGCAAAAGCCGAGTACCCTTGTCCTTTCCAGTAGCTGAAACCGCCATCGGGCAATTGACAGGCTTTGATGTAGTTCGCCCCATTCTCGATGACGCTTTTGCGGACGAAATGCCCAGCGTTTTTCCCCGCCCGAAGTGCCATCATCTGTGCAACGGTGACCGAGACATCCGCGAACTGAGCTAGTGGCTCGTAGCGCCAGCCCCCTTCCCGGTTCTGTGCTGCCACCGTGAAAGCGATCGCCTGTTCCAGAGCACTTCGAACGCGCTTTTCGCGCATTGCCTCGGGTAGCATGCCGCAGACTTCTCCCAAAAAAAGCGACCCGAACCCATGGCTGTACATGGGTGCCGGTTGGCTGGCGAGTCGGCCAGGGTTTTGGCTTTCCGGAGTGGTCAGAAAACCCGGGTTCGGCCCTGATGCCATGGAAGCGACAAACTCGACTGCTCTGGCGACCTGCTTACCGTACAAACCCCGGCCCGGTTGGTTCCCACCCGACATCAGTGCGAGACCAGCTAATGCGGTAACACCCACAGCCGTTCCGCCAAGTCGGTCGCTAAACGAACCATCGTTGAGCTGGCTACGAGCGAGGAAGTCCAGCCCTCGCTCGATCGCGGATTGCGCTTCTTGATTGATGAACTCGGCACCGGAACGCGAGCGCGTCGCCGAAGCGGGTACGGGTTGCGCGGGTTGCTGGGCATGGCCGGCCCAACCCAGCGTACCTGCGGCAAGTCCCGTGGTTCCCAGGCGAAGAAAGTATCGCCGCGATACTGCTTGTGTCATCGTCGCACCTTTTGAATCACTGCTAGCGAGCTTGCATCCACGCGAAGCCGACTTACTTCTTCTCGCCCTTTTCCGAAAGCGACGCATAGTACTGCTTGAGCAGTTCGGCATACCGCGGCATGAACTCTTGCTTGTAGTACTGCGTCGCCTGTTGGCGCAGCTTATCGGGCAGGTGCCCCCACACATCTTTCACAACGTCGTCTTCAAACGGGAGTGCGGGGCGACTGGGGCTCTGCGGTCCGCCCTTGGGGTCGGGCATCATGTTCCCCGTGTTCTTGGGAGCCTGCGGCGGTTGCACCGGCATTGGGTTCTGCTTGTTACCCATTGGGTTCTGCTTGTTGCCCATGGGGTTCTTATCCGGGTCTTTCGGTTTGGACCCTTGCGGTTGTTGCTGACCACCCATTGGTTGCCGTGGTCGATGGCCCCGTGGAGGTTCCTGCCCCATGGGTTGCTGATCCATGCCATCTTTCCCATCTTTGCCTTCTTTTGGGTCCATCCCGGACATGTCCTTCTTTGGCGGCATGTTGTCCTTGCCATCCATTGGCTTTTCCTGGTCTTTGTTGTCTTTGTTGTCTTTGTTGTCTTGATCTGGGTTTTGATCGTTCTTGGGTGGCGGTGGATCTTCTTGGCGGTTGATCAGGGCATCAATGTCGGCCAGGATTGTCTTTTGGGTCAATTGCGTGGCCTTGCCCGTATCAGTCATCGCCAACTGATCACCCACGGTGTTCGAGTTCTTGATGATGCGCTCAACCACTTCGAGTGGGTTCTCCTGCTGTTTGATGTCGGGCGGGGTCACAGAGTCGCGGCTGCCGTCTTCGCGGATTTCACGCGGTGCCGGTGCGACTTCCACTTTTGTTTGTGCCTGGGCGACCAAACCAACCACGCCCATCAGGATGGCCATGAACACCAAACGAGTCATGGGTTCTTCTCCGGGGTCGGTGGCAGTGGTTGACCAGATTGCTGATCTTGAAACTGCTTCGAGATATACTCGAACAAAGTAGCAATGTCGCGCTGTGCGGTTTCGAGTTGCTTCACCTCTTCCCGCTCAGCATCCGTGAATGCATCTGGATCGGGGTGGAGCTTGGCAAATTCTAGAGTCTGCTCATTCACTTCGGCCTGCAAGGCCCGCAATACTTTCAATTGGGCCAAGGGCGGTACGAAGTCTCGGTCCGGGTTGCCACCGGGAGATGGCATCGGATTCGGTGCCCCTGAGGGTGGTGGGCCAGCGGTATTACTCGCCTTGGGTGGCTGCTTGGGATCGTCTGGCTTCAGTGCTTCCAAAAGTTGCCCGAGGCGGCGGGCCGCGAGATTCATCGGCCGAGCCACCGTGCGATCGTTGGCAAGTTCCAGTTCAACATCAAAGGCCGTGTCGGGGTCGGCATCGAGGGCATCTTCACGGCGAAGCTTGACCTTACCAGCCGCAAGGTCCATGGCATTGGCAGCCTCGTTCAGCAGTCGTGCCAAAACGGGTAGTGCGGTGAAATCGCTCTCGCTCAACTCGCGCACTTCAACGGCAATGGCCAACTGCCGTTCTTCCAGGTCCGCGTAGCTGACAAGAAGTGGGCGTTCCCATTTCTTGTTGGAAGTCATTTGGGTGTGAATGCGGTTGGTCTCTTCAATCGTTGCTTTCTGCCGTTGCACAAGCGCTTTGACACGCTCAGCGATCTTGCGCCGCTTTTCGTCAGAGAGCTTTTGCGGAGCTGCTGCGGTCGTCCGGTCGAGCCGGTCGCGAGCGTTATCGAGCCGATCAATGGCATCGGCCTGAGTGCGATTCGCCGACTGGCCCTTTTCGAGATCGTCGCGTGCGGACTCCATCTGATCGAGCGCGGCACGCGTATCTCGGGCAGCCTGTTCCGCCCGATCGCGAGTCAGGCGCTGGAGGACATCGCGTGTCCGATCGATCAACTTCTCCTGTTCCGCTTCCAACTGCTTGAATGCGGCTTCACGTGGATTGGCATCCGAAATACGATCAGCCTGCTGTGCCTTCTTGCGGAGTTCATCCTGTGCGGCCGCGATGGCATCGAGGTCGTCCGCAGACGTTTTGAGTTTCTTGGCGAGTTCCGGCACCGCCTCAGGAGGCTGCTCGACGAGCTCTTCGGCCAGCTGCGCGAGCCGATTGGCAGCCGATCGTTCGGATCGGGCTCCATCGGCTTGTTGGTTATTGCGGAGTGCTTCAACAGCCTTTCGCAACTCGTTGGGTAAGGCTTGTCCACCCGCAGCTGTGATCCCTTTTCGGAGTGCGTCGGCCTCGGCTTGTGCGCTGG